>DASPIL010000030.1 GCA_035629175.1 Verrucomicrobiia bacterium
CCGCGGCTGGGATCCTTGCAGGAGGCCTTGCCAGGGGTGGCGATATCGCTTCTCCCGACCGAACAAACGCCCTCCTTCTTCGACAACGAGGTCGATGCCGTGGTGCGTTACGGCTGCCCCACCGCGCGCGATCTCTCGAACCACCTGATCCTGCGACCGCGATTGATCGCGGTAGCGTCGCGGGCGTGGGTGGAAAAGCATCCCGAGATACGCCAGCCCAAAGACCTGCTGTCCGTGCCTCTCATCCACGAGCGTTACCAGGAAGACTGGCAAAACTGGTTCGATGCGCTCGGCATCAAGAATTGCGGCCACTTGAACGGGCCCCGCGTCGGCGTGTCGACCGCAGTGCTCGAGGCGGTGCACCGGGATCAGGGTCCCGGCCTTTTTCCCGACGTTTTCAACGTGCAAAACATGCGCGGCGGCCTGCTGCAGGTGGTTCCCGATGCGCCCCGCATCGGCGGCTACTATTTCGTCACCAGAAGCGATCGCGAGAATGAGCCGCGCATCGTGCGGCTGCGCGAGTGGCTGACAGAAAATCTCAAGGACGCCTGAGTCCCCTCTGCATTTCCCCCCGAATTCATCACGATTGCCCCGCCCGCAACGGCCGGGGGTGGTGACTTTTTCGTTCGTCCAAGCCCCTTGGTGGAAACTTTTTGAGACCGCCCGGGTGAGAATTTTGTGCCTTACTGACACATCTTCGTGTTGCTAGCATGGTCTTGCTGCAACACGACTGGCGAATGAACTGTTATCGCATTTTCAGAGTTGAGGACGACACGCTTTCGATTCATTCCCGCGGATGTCGTGAGTGCGGCGAGGCTTCCGATAAACCAAATAATCCGTGCGCCCGGCGATTGCCGGAATGCGTAACGGAAAACAATGATTAAAGGTGAATCCATGCGAAAGCTTGCTTGCTTGCTCCCGCTATTGCTTACTTCCGGGGCAGCTTCAGCGCAATCCAATGTGACAGTGTATGGCCTGCTCGATGTCGCCGTCAGCGTGACCGACGCCGGCGGCGCCGCGCTCCGGCAAAAGGAAATGACTTCCGGGGTAGGCCTCGGGAGCAGAATCGGATTCCGGGGTACCGAAGATCTCGGCGGGGGCCTGAAGGCGAATTTCGTTCTTGAAAACGGATTCAACCCCGACACGGGAACGATCGGCCAGGGCGGCGTGCTGTTTGGCCGGCAGGCATGGGTGGGCCTGGCATCGTCCTCGCTCAGTGTTTCGTTCGGACGCCAGTACTCGCCCATGCTGCTGAGCCTGGCAACCACGGATCCGGGCAGCCAGGGCTACTGGGGCAACAATCAGGGAACGGGCAACGCGCTGTATCAAAGCCCCGGTTCGGGCGCCGGATCAGGCGGACACCAGGCGACAGGGCGCATCAACAATTCGATTCTCCTTACCGGCACCTCCGGGGCGCTTTCCGGCCGATTGATGCTCGGGCTGGGCGACGAAAATCCCGCCGGGTCGGGCCGTCTTGTCGGCGCCAGCGGCAACTACGCATCGGGCCCGGTCCTGCTGTCCGCCGCCGTTACCCGGTTCCGCCAGTACGCATCCACCATCGTCGCCGGCGCCGAGCCGGACTGGCAAACGGAATAC
>DASPIL010000031.1 GCA_035629175.1 Verrucomicrobiia bacterium
TCGCCGCACGTGCTCCAGCGGCAAATCCTCCGCTTCAATCTTCTGCACAACGCCCATCTTGAACGCCTCGCTATACCGAATACCATGATTTTGCCCTGCTCGTTTTGCCATATGAGTGACAACCTATTTCAGGACCGGACCTGAGCACCCTCTCCCCCGGCCCCTCTCCCGCTCCTCGCGTCGCAGGCGAGGGGAGAACGCAATGCTTGGGACATTTGTTAAATGGCGAATGCACCTCGAATGCCCGATTGTAAAAGCAATAAAGTCATCTCCCTCTCTTCCACTCGGAGTGGAGGAGAGGGCAGGGAGAGGAGGAGCTGGATCAGCCGCGATACACGATCAACACGGCGTAATCGCTCACAAGCTTTTGCGAGGAAATATCAATGTGGGTGTAGGTCATCGGACTGATGTTGATGATGTTATCTTCGCCCACTTTGCCTAAAAAATTCGAAACGATCTCGTCGAAGCGATCGTGGCCGACCTCCACGCAATCCGTGTGGCGGATCGTCTTCACCTTGACCCTCTTGTCTGTTTCCTTGGCGCTCACCTCGAGTGGAGGCAGGGGCTTGGTGATGAGGCTTTCGCCGGGCGTCGAGCGGACCGGCACCTTCAGATGCATCTCCACCTTGGCGGCGGCGGAAGTCGCAATCGGATTGCCCGACGGCAACGGGGCGACGGGGATCCGGTCGCTCGTTGCAGCACCGCTGGTGCGCGTGCCGCGGCTGCCGGGCGCCGGGATCTGGATGGTCTCGGAACACGACGGACAATTGATTTCGCTGCCGACTCCCGAGCTGTCGACTTCAAGTTCCTGATCACACTTGGGGCAGTTGAAAATAATGTCCATAACTTGAGAGGCGCGTCAGATTGAACGCGGATTCAAACTAAGTCGCTGATTGCGCGTTTGCGAGAAAAATATTCCCGGGCGTTCCTGAGGCATGTTCAAAAGTGGGTGATCAAACTTCGTTTATGCAAACTCCCTCTTCCGGTTGAAGCCGGCGGCCTACGTTGCTTCTTCGACACGTTCGACGCGCGCTCCGAGCTGCCGAAGTTTTTGATCCATCGTTTCGTAACCACGATCCAAATGATAGATGCGATTCACCTGTGTGGTTCCGCGCGCTGCAAGGCCTGCGATCACGAGTGCCGCGGAAGCTCGCAGGTCACTCGCCATCACGGGTGCGCCGCTCAACGGCTTCCCGCCTTTGACGATCGCGCTGGGGCCCTCAATTTCAATGTCCGCCCCGAGCCGCGTCAGCTCGCTGACGTGCATGAACCGTGATTCAAAGATGCGTTCGGTCACGATGCTGATTCCGGGGCTCAGGGTCATGAGTGCCATGATCTGTGCCTGCACATCCGTTGGGAATCCGGAGTAGGGCAGGGTGGTCACATCCACGGCTTTCAATTTTCCATTGCTGCTGACGGTGATTCCCTTTTCGTTGCGCACGATCTTCGCGCCGGCATCGTGCAACTTGTCGAGAACTGCGTGCAGGTGATCGGCACGCGCGCCCGCCAGAGTGACCTGGCCCTTCGTTGCAGCCGCGGCAATGGCGTAGGTGGCGGCTTCGATGCGATCCGGGATGACATCGTGTTCCGCTCCGTGCAACTCTTTCACGCCCGTTACCGTTACTGTGGGGCTCCCCGCTCCCGAAACCTTTGCGCCCATGGCATTGAGAAACTTGGCGAGATCAACGACTTCGGGTTCACACGCTGCACTCTCGATGATGGTGACGCCGTCTGCGAGCGTTGCCGCCATCATGACGTTGGCGGTGCCGAGAACAGTTGAACCTGCGCGGCCGCCCAGGAAAGTGGGCGCCCCAACCAGGCGCGTTGCCTTTGCCTCGACATATCCATTCTCGATGCGGATCTTTGCCCCGAGCGCCTGAAAACCTTTCAGGTGAAGGTTGATAGGACGGGCACCGATGACGCACCCGCCGGGCAATGAGACGGTTGCTTTCCGCAGCCGCCCAAGCAAGGGTCCCATGATGCAGATGGATCCGCGCATCTTGCGAACGAGATCGTAGTCGCCCAGGCCCTTGATGCGATTGGCCTGGATTCGGACGGCATCGCCGTCGAATTTCACGCTCGCGCCGAGCCATTGAAGGATCTGGCCCATGAAGCGGACATCGCTGAGGTTGGGCACGCGGCGGATCACGCAGGGTTCGCGCGTCAGGAGCGTGGCAGCCATGATCGGCAGCACGGCGTTCTTCGCGCCGCTGATGGTCACTTCTCCGTGCAAGGGCACGCCGCCTTTGATTAACAGACTATCCATGGGACGAGTTGAGACTGATCCAGCCCGCGCCGTTTAGGGGAAGGTTATTCACGTCGCGCGATCAGGATTCGTTGGCGCCGAGTGTAATCCTCGCGAATTTCATCCACAATCCACTTCTGTGCCGAACAGATGTTGTGGATGGCATCGCATTGGCCATCGCCGAATTCAACCATCAATTTTCCCTGCGGCTTCAGCAGGGCGCCCGCTTCGTTGGCAAGACGCCGATAAAAATCGAGTCCATCCGTTCCACCATCAAGCGCCAGGCGGGGATCGAAATCACGGACCTCGGGTTCGAGTGTTTCGATTTCCGACGAAGGAATGTAGGGAGGATTGCTGATGATGAGATCGAAAGGACCCACATCAGGCGGCAAGGCCTCCAACCCCGAGCCGGGGACGAATTGAATGCGATCCGCAACGCAATGGCGTTCGGCGTTCGCTTGAGCGACAAGCAGGGCGTCAGGCGAGACATCGAGAGCGGCGACACGTGCTGCGGGGCATTTCGAAGCGAGCGCGATGGCAATGCAACCAGTGCCTGTTCCGAAGTCGAGAGCTGAAGGCGACGACGTTTGCGCAAGGAAGGTCCATCCTGCTTCGGCGAGCAATTCTGTTTCGGGCCGCGGAACGAGCGTGTGGCGGTTTACAGAAATTTCAAAACCGCAGAACGATGTGGTTCCGACGATGTGTTGCAGCGGTTCGCGAAGGGCGCGGCGCCGGACAGATTCGCGCAGCGCATCTGTTTCGGGCGCGGTCAGCACCCGTTCGAACGCGAGGTAAAGCTTCATGCGGGGCAACCGCAGCACATGCGCGAGCAGCAGTTCAGCATGCAGGCGGGGGGAATCGATTCCCTTCTTCTGCAGGAACTCAGTGCTCTTCTGAATGCTTTCCAGAACCGTCACGCGGCGCAGGTTAGGTGCTCGTTGCGTGCTCTGAAACCAAAAACTTCCGAGCGTTCAGGTCCGCAGTTTCCGGATCGATTTTGGGTTGCTCTACGGATTTTCGAACGGCATCCGTGCAGTTATGGTGTCCATGCTCAGTCAGGAAATGAACCATTCCCGAGCGAGCGTTTGAACATGCCGGAAAAGCTGAACACACTGACGACTTCGCTCGAGGGAAGCATACTTCGCAACGGTGCGCGCCTGTTTGCGGTGCTCGGAAAAGCCACGCCTTCCGGCATCACCGCGTTTCGCAGGGAAGACATAGGACGCAGCTGGGCGGTCACCGCGGAGTATGGTTGCCTGCGGCTCGAGCGGCTGACGGGGCAGGAGGAGGTAACGGGGCTCGAGCTGTTCCTGACAACGCCTTTCTCTTATGAGTATGGCATATCCGGGCTGAGCGGCGCGGCGGAACTGACGCGCGCCGTGTTTGGCTTGCTGCCAACGGAACTCGAATCCATTGTCACCACGTTGCGCCGCGGCAGTTTCCCCGTGCTCGGATATTCGCCTGGCGAGACGCGCTGCAGCGTGAACTCCAGCATCATTCCGGCTGGCTGGCCGCACGTGGTTATTTCGAACCTTTCGCTTTACGGAAACGTGATGTCGATCGAAGGCTTTATGCGCGTCCTGGTCGCCTCGATGCCGCAGGGCCAGATCACCGTCCGTTTCCCCACGATTCAAAAACTCGTCAAGCATCTGCTCCGCCTGATGGTCGTTCAGCGGCGCGGAGTTCCTTATTGCAAGGAACTCCTGGAACTGTCGCCAGCGGCGATGCTCGCGGAGAAATAGGAGGGGCCTGGCGCTGGGCCAGAGACCTGCGCGACGCAACCTCACCCGCGCGTTTTGCGTTTGCCGTGAACCTTCGCGGCAACCTTCAAGCGGAGGCCGTTCAACCGAATGAACCCAGTGGCATCGTCCTGGTTGTAAGCCTTGGTCGGGTCGGCTTCCATGGTGGCGATGTGCGGATTATACAGGCTCAGCGGTGACTTGCGGCCCGCAATCATGATATTTCCCTTGTAGAGCTTCACTCGCACCGTTCCCGTCACGTTCTTCTGGCTTTCGGTTATGAGCGCCTGCAGTGCGAGCCGCTCCGGTGCAAACCAATAACCGTAATACACCAGTTCCGCATAGCGCGGGATGAGCGAATCACGAAGGTGCATGACTTCGCGATCCATGGTCAGCGATTCCATTTGCCGATGCGCGAAGTGCAGGATGGCGCCACCCGGGGTTTCATAGACACCGCGCGATTTCATTCCGACATAGCGATTTTCCACCATGTCGACGCGGCCGACGCCATGCTTTCCGCCGATTTTGTTCAAAGCCCTCATCACGCCAAGGGGATTGAGCTTTTTGCCATTCACGGCAATGCAATCTCCGCGTTGGAATTCGAGTTCAACAAACTCCGGCTTGTCCGGCGCGTCTTCCGGCAGCACGGAAAGCGTGGTGAAATAATCGCGATTCTTCAGGTCGTAGGAGTCGTACCATGGATCCTCCAGGATGCCGGCCTCGTACGAAATGTGCAGGAGGTTGCGATCCATCGAGTAAGGCTTCTTGGCACTCGCCTGGACGGGGATGCGGTGTCTGGCGCAGTAATTGATCATTTCCTGGCGGCCGGGAAATTCCTTTCGGTAGCGCTCGTCACGCCACGGTGCGATCACCTCCAGGTCAGGAGCGAGTGCCGCGGCGGTGAGTTCAAACCTGACCTGGTCGTTGCCCTTGCCGGTGGCGCCGTGCGCGATGGCGTCCGCCTTCTCCTTCTGTGCAATTTCGACCATGCGCTTGGCGATCAGCGGGCGGGCGATGCTGGTGCCGAGCAGGTATTGCCCTTCATAGATGGCGCCCGCCTGGAGCATCGGGAAAATAAAATCACGGGCGAATTCCTCCTGAAGGTCGTCGACGTAAATTTTAGAGGCGCCCGTCTTTTTGGCCTTGGCGTCGAGTCCGCGTAATTCCTCCTCCTGGCCGATGTTCGCGCAGAACGCGATCATTTCGGCATTGTAATGTTCCTTAATCCACAGGAGCAGCACCGACGTGTCGAGGCCGCCCGAATACGCTAGGACAATTTTCATGCGGCGGTGATTAAAGCGCCAAGACTCGGCCGCTGCAAAGGAAAAGACGCAACCAGATGCTCCCGCCGCGCCCTTGAAGATTCTTCAAAATATCTTGAAAGAATTTCGAATCCCGCACGTATTGCCGATGACCGATAGAGCTGATGAAAATTTTGCTGCGCAGCCGGGAGACAAATCTGTTTTATGCAGGTGACGAATGGAAAGCCGAACCGAACGAGGCTGTTCCATTTCCTTCGAGCGTCAATGCGTGGAAGCTGGTCCTGAAGCAATTTCATCAGCAGGAGCTCGAGGTTGTGTATTTCTTCGGGGATCGGGATGAAAATGTTTGTTGTCCCATTGAGCCCTGATCCCGCTCGGGCGTGAGCTTCGAAAGCCCACGCCCTCTTCCTTCGTGTCGCATACAGATCTTGCACCGCTCGCAGCCTGTGCCCGGAACGGAACCGGCACCTTTCATGGCGGCGGAGCCTTTTCACTTGCGGACGCGCTCACGCGCCGGCTCTGGCAGCCGTTTCCTCCCTGCGTATGAATCAAGCCTTCTGGCGCGCCGCGCCGTGCGGAAGGGCGGGCGCTTTTGATTGCGGGTTCGCACCGCTGGGTTAACGTGATTCGCCGTGTTGAATGACATCCGATCCGTAACGCAGGAAGAATTGCTGGCGCGCTTCAAGGAATGGGGCGAACCCGCCTATCGCGCCACCCAGGTTCTCGACTGGCTGTATCGCCGGCGCGTCGCATCGTGGGATGCCATGTCGAACTTGCCGAAAGCCCTCCGCGAACGCCTGGGCCAGGAGTTTGCGCTGCGGACCATGGAGCTGGTTCGAAAACAGGGGGCTCACGATACCACGCAGAAGTTCCTTTGGCGGCTCAGCGACGGCGCCTTGATCGAGAGCGTCCTCATTCCCGCGAATCCGGCGCTGTATGGGGAAAGCAGTGATCGTCATACGCTTTGTGTGTCCACCCAGGTGGGCTGCGCCTACGGTTGCCGCTTTTGCGCCAGCGGCCTTGATGGATGGAAGCGCAACCTGACTGCAGACGAGATTGTGGAACAGGTCCTGGGAGTTGAACGATGGAACGAACAACAGGTTGCCGGGCAGAAGGGCGCCACCGCTCCTCCTTCCGGGCGGTTTGTCGATAACCTCGTGATCATGGGAATGGGTGAACCGCTGGCCAACTACGAGAACCTGCTGAAGGCACTCCGGATCCTGAATGCACCGTGGGGTGGCGGGATTGGAGCGCGCAAGATCACGATTTCCACGAGTGGCCTGGCGCCGCAGATTCGAAAGCTCGCCGACGATCCCCTGCAGTTTCGACTCGCCATCTCCCTGCACGGGGCCACCGACGACGTGCGCAACAAGATCATGCCTGTGAATCGCAAGTATCCCTTGGGTGAACTGGCTGGGGCCTGTGAATATTACCAGGAGAAGAAGGGGCGGATGCTGACGTTTGAATACATCCTGATTGCAGGGGTGAACGATGGGCTCGATCAGGTCCGTCCCCTGGCGCAACTGGCCCGCAGGTTGCACGCGAAGGTGAACCTGATTCCCTACAACACCGTGGAGGATCTCCCATGGCAGCGGCCATCCGAACAGGCGCAGGAGCAATTTCTCGCCGCGCTCGAGAAGCAGGATGTCACCGCGACGTTGCGCCGGGAAAAGGGCCACGACATTGATGCCGCCTGCGGGCAGCTCCGGTTAAAGACCGAGCGCGAGCTTCCCGCAGCTGCGCCGCCCGCGTAGCGCAACGGCTGGGAAGCCGCATGAGGGTGGCGTCGGGCATCTTGCCTGACGTAGAGGGCGCGCATCCTTGCCGCCCGGAAAAACGTCAAGCACGTGGCGACACTCAGATCCTCTTAATGCGCTCGGCTTCGTTTGAGATTTCTTCCACCGGGCTGGAAGCCCGGTTTCACGGCAGGCAAGGATGCCTTGCAGCCACACTCGCTTGGATTTGGGGGCTGGACATTGAGGGGCGCAGGCCTAAACTGTTGTGGCCTCCGATTTTATGGCGTTACGGATCCTTCATCTAGAAGACAGCGCGGAGGACGCGTTTCTCATCAAACGCGCGTTGTCAGATCACAACCTTTCAGTCGAAATGCTTCTGGCTCGAACCCGGCAGGAATTCGAGGAGGCTCTGCAATCAGGCCGCCCGGATGTCATCCTGGCTGACAGCGGGGTTCCCGGCTTCGGCGGACTGGAAGCGCTTCGCATGGCCAGGGATCGCAATCCTGAAATCCCCTTCGTTTGTCTTTCCGGTTCCGACGATCGCCGCCAGATTGAGATGCTGTTCCGGGAAGGTGCCAGCGACTTCATTCAAAAAGACCAGACCCTGCGCCTCGCAAGCGTGATCCGGATGCTGGATGAACGACGGGACCTCAAGGAAAAGGTCGAAACCCGAAACGCGCAGCTGAAGGCCGCGAATGATGAGCTTGAATCCGTTGCATACGCTGTGTCACACGATCTCGGCGCGCCGCTGCGGTGCATTCGAGGGTATTGCGAATTGCTCTCGCGCGAATACAGCAACGCGCTCGACTCCAACGGCAAAACCTACCTCAGCAAAGCCCTCGACGGCGCGAGACAGATGCGGGAGTTCATGGATGACCTGGTGCGAATGTCCCGGGTGACGCAGGGCGAGATGCGCCTCCAGCCCGTCAACCTCACGGAGTTGGCGCGTGAAATCCTGCGGCAGCTGCAGGCCAGCGCACCCGAGCGGGTGGCAGAAGTCAGCATCGCCGACAACCTGGAAACGCATGGGGATCGCGGACTTTTGCGCATTGTCATGGAGAACCTTCTTTCCAATGCCTGGAAATTCACATCGAATACCCCCGTCACGCGGATCGAGGTGGGCGTCACGGGTTCGGAATCGGAACGGCGCGAGTTTTTTGTTCGCGATAATGGGGCTGGCTTTGAGATGGAATACGTCGACAAGCTGTTCCGGCCCTTCCGGCGGCTTCACACGATCGAGGAGTTTCCGGGCTCAGGTATTGGTTTGTGCACGGCCAAGCGCATCATTAGCCGGCACGGTGGAAACATTCGAGCCGCAGGCAACGTCGGCGAAGGTGCGACGTTCTATTTCACGATCGGCGCGAAGTAAGAAACGGATGGATTCCCTCGGGGTTTAACTGAGTGCAGGCAAATAAAATGGTTCATCATTGAACGTGATGACCTGGCGGCGGGTCGTTCCAATTGTTCGATAGAGGAAGGCAAACAACATGAAAACGCATCAGGACGTCGTCAAGCGGTTCGGTCAAAAACTGGCCACGCTGCTGATGTTGCGCTCGGCTTTGCAGTGGATCGCCGTCTGGCTCTTCCTCTGGGGCGCCATCGTGCTCGGACTGCGGTTTGCGCGCCTCGGCGACGCCCGCGACCTTGCATGGGGTTTGGCGGCTGCATTGCCGGTCGGGATTGTGGCCGCGATTCGCGCTTATCGGCGTCGCGTTTCCACGGGCAATATCCGCGCCGCGTACGACGGCTTGAACCAGTGTGGCGGAGTCATCATGGCCTCGGAAGTTGCGGACACGTCGCCATGGGGGAACGAACTTCCCGCCGCTGCTTCACCCCGCGTTCATTGGCGCTGTGGCCGCGCTTTTGGCTTGCTGGGGCTGTCGGCCGCGTTCGCCGCGCTGGCCCTGCTCCTTCCCGATCGCCTGACTGCGAGTGCCCGGCCGAAGTCGCTCGAGATTGGGCAGCTGGTCGGCGAACTTCAGGCGGAGGTTGAAACCTTGAAAGAAGAAAACGTCCTTGAAGAGGAAAAGGCCGAGGATCTGCAAAAGCAGCTGACGATGCTCCATGAAAAATCGTCGGCAATAGACCCGAATAAAACCTGGGAGGCATTGGATCATATCAAGGATTCCAACGCCGACCTCGCGCAACAGGCTGCGGAGGAGATGATCTCCAAGACCAGGAGCCTGACTGAGGCTGAGACGCTGGCGAATGCATTGCAAATGGCTGACCAGGGAGGCTTGTCACCCGAAGCGGCCACGCGGTTCGCGCAGGAGCTCGCCGCGATGCTGAAATCCGCGAAGCTGGAGGAGGGATTGATCAATGGCACCATTCCGCCGGAGTTGCTGAACGCGCTGGAATCGTTCAAACGCGAGGACCTGGAGAAACTGATGGCCGCGATTCAGTTCAACAAGAGCAGTTTCGGGAAGGCGATGACGAACTTCGCAAAGTTGCGGCTGATCGATGCGAAATCACTGGCACAATGCAAGAGTGCGGGGCAATGCCTGAATCCACAGGCCCTTGCGGCATTTCTATGCGAGAACACGAATGCATCGGCGTGCAGCGCCACGCTGTCGTTCTGCTACGGCAATGGCGGCGTGACCCGCGGCCGCGGCGACGCACCCATGACGTGGAAGGATGAATCCGGCGAGCAGGGCGCCAAGTTCAAGGAAGAGGCGCTGCCAATGTCGGACCGCTTCGCTGACTCGAAGTTTGTGGGAATCAGCCGGACAGCGCCTGAGTTGAGCGGCGAGGAGGTTGTGGCCGGAAAGGGTGCATTGGCCGGGGCGTCAGCGGCAGGAGGAGCTGCACATTCGCAGGTGGTTCTGCCTCGACACAAACAAACCGTGCAAGAATTTTTCAAACGCAAGGAGTAACCCTGAACCTGCATGAGCGAACCTGCCTCGATTCTCCGCCCCGAAGAACTCAAACCCGCTTCCGACCTCACCCGCAAAACCCTCGAACAACTGGACCGCATTCTTCTCGGCCGAAAGGAACTGCATCGGCTGGTCCTGATTGGCATTCTCAGCCGCGGCCATGTCTTGTTTGAAGGCCTGCCCGGGCTGGGCAAAACCGCTCTCGTGCGGACCGTGGGACAGATTCTCAGGCTCGATTTCAAACGCATCCAATTCACTCCGGACCTAATGCCTGGCGACATCCTGGGAACGCACATCCTGCAGCAGACCCAGTCGGGAAATCGCGAAATGCAGTTTCAGCCGGGGCCCATCTTTACGAACATCCTGCTGGCGGACGAAATCAATCGCGCTTCGCCCAAGACCCAGTCGGCATTGCTGGAGGTGATGCAGGAACATTCGGTGACGTTGCTGGGGCAGACCCGCGCCATGCCCGAGCCGTTCTTTGTTTTGGCGAGCCAAAACCCAATTGAACTGGAAGGAACCTATCCCTTGCCCGAGGCGCAGTTGGATCGCTTCCTCTTTCGCCTGCTCTTCGACAGTGTCGACGCCGGCACGCTCGACCAGATCATTTCGGAACGACGCCGTGGCGAATTACCTGCGGCGACCTGGCAGATGGAACGTGGCGAACTGGAAAGCCTGTTTCAGATCATGGGGCGGATCTACCTGCCGCGCGCTGTTTCCCGGTTCATTGCGCGGCTCGTGACCGCGACGCACCCCGGCAACAGCGATGCATCCGAGCCTGTAAAGCGGTACGTTTCCTACGGGGCATCACCCCGCGCGGCGATTGCCATAGCGGAGGCTGCGCGCGGGCACGCGTTGCTGGCGGGGCGCGCGACGGTTGGATTCGAGGATGTAAAAGCGGTTGCGGAACCTGTTTTGAATCATCGCCTGATTCTCAATTACCAGGCGCGGTTTGATCGCATGACTCCGTCGCGGCTCGTGCGTGAACTGTTGACGGGCATGGACGAGACAGACTTGAACTTGCCGGCGGACGTTCAGTTGCAGCCGGCATGAAAACTTCGACTCTGTTGCTGCTGCTGGCGGTGATGTTCGGCGCGGCGACGGACATGCGCGCTGCCGAGCATTTCGGATCCATAGGCGTGTCGTCGCAAAGCCTGGTGGGAGGCGAAACGTACCATGGTTACCGGGAATATCGCTTTCTGCTCGAGAACACATCACAGAAGGAGACGCACGAAGTCACACTTGTTTTTCCCGACCGCTCCTTCGACTACGGCCATTCCGTCAGGCGGATTTCCCGCCGGGTGCGACTCGCGCCGGGAGCACGCGTGACCGTTCCGATCTGGCAGCCCCCCTTGCGGCAGGCGGGAAACGGAATGGCGCGCATCATCGTTGACGGCCAGCCCGAGGGGGTTATCAACATGCCAGGCAACCTGCATATGAACCACGCAAGTTCGCACGCGAGCGGCACGATCGCTCCCGGCACAGTGCTGGTCAGCCGTTCATTGAATTTCGATGATTTGTCGCGTTCCCTCGGCGGTGATCGGCAGGCTTATTCTGCGGCGGCGCTCACCGGCCCGCCGGATTCCCGCAGCGCTCGCGGGGTGACTCCGACTGCGTGGACACCCGATCCCAGCGCCCCGGGTCCGCACTGGTTTGAAGCCGACTTCAATACGAGCATCATTGCAGACCGCTTGCTAATCTTCGACACCATGGGCGGGTCGTATGACTGCACGATCACACTGAAGGCTGCGTCAGGAACCAACCTTGCGGTCATACCCGTCACTGCATCTTCGCATGGACCTCCACCTCCCGGCGCGCCTCGGACGTTTTCATTTCCACGAACAACCGAACCCGTGTCGAGCGTTCACGTGAACTTCGGAATGGTTTACGCGGGCATGATCAACATGGATGCCGTTCAATTGGACGGCGCGGGCCGATCGGTGTGGGCCGACGTCGCGCGCGTGAGCAGCGCGTTGACAGGGCCTTTCGCGGGCCGTGCCGGGATGGTGAGCGGACATCAGGCATTGCGATCGGAGGTGCCGATCCAGGAATGGAGCGATGCCTGGCTTTCCTACACGCCGTTCGACGCGGTGGCGATCCATGGCAGGGATTGGCAGATGCTCCTGCCGGGCGCGCAGGCGGCGCTTCAACGCTACGTCGAATGTGGTGGCACCCTCATGATTTTTGGAAACGTAAACCTCGCGGGCACATGGAATCACGTTCCGAAGACCTCGAGCGAAAACGGCGCGGCGCTGTTTCCCGCATTTGGCCGTTGCGTTCTGTTTGCGTCCGAGCACATCAGTGATTTCCCGCCGGGAGCGCGGGGTCTGATCACGGAGGCGGTACAGACAGGCGGGAGAACGTGGCGAAGCACCATGGACGAGGAAAGCGCCAACGCCACCTTTCCAGTGGTGGAGAACGTCAAGATCCCCGTCCGGGAAATCGTCGTCATCATGCTCGCCTTTGTGATCACGATCGGTCCGCTGAACATTGTTTATCTGTCGCGAAAGAAGCGGCGTGTCTGGCTGCTGTGGACAATCCCCGCGATCTCGTTTGTAACGACGCTCGGCGTGTTCGGCTACAGTGTTATTCGCGAAGGATTCACGCCGGACATTCGCATGGAATCGATCACCTGCCTCGACCAGCAGAATCATCGCGCCATCACATTGGGAATGGTCGCCTATTATTGTCCGCTCACACCCGGCGGCGGGCTGCGTTTCGATTCGGAGACTGAAGTCACCCCGCAGGTCAGCCACGACAGCAACCGCGGGAACGCGCGGGAGCTGGATTGGACCCAAGGGCAGCACCTGGAACGCGGATGGGTGACTGCGCGGGTTCCTGCACATTTCCAGTTGCGAAAACCGGAAACCCGGCGCGAGCGGATTCAAGTCGAGGGAACGACCTTGATGAATGGCCTGGGCGTGCCGATTCGCGAACTGTGGTTCGCGGACGCCTCCGGGAAACTCTTCGCCGTTACAAACATTCCCGCAGGGGCGAAGGCCGCGCTGCAACCTGCGGAGGGCCCGGGCGTGCGCGCTGGAGGTTTTAGCACGATCTCCGTTTTGGCCGAGCGTTTCGCGTTCCGGCCTCTCGACGCAATTGATCCTGCCCTCGCGCTGCAGATTCTGCAGCCGAATACCTACATCGCGCGCCTCAATTCCAATCCGTTTCTTGAGCCGGGTCTGTCGTCTGCGTCGAAAAACGGGCGCAAGAAGGAAAGCGCTCTCGTGTATGGCATCCTTGAAACCTCTCCCGCGCCATGAAAGTTCAGGTTAAAAACCTCCGCAAGGAATTCGGCAACACCGTGGCCGTGGACAACATTTCGTTCTCATTCGATTCCGGCCATGTGTTTGGATTTGTGGGACCGAACGGCGCGGGCAAGACGACGACGATGCGGATTATTTCCACGATCGAGGAACCGACGGATGGCGACGTTCTTCTGAATGGGATTTCCGTGCGGGAACAGCCCGAGCTGGCGCGCAAGGCCGTTGGCTATGTGCCTGACAGCCTGCCTGCGCATGCGGATATCACGGTGCATGAATACCTGGATTTTTATGCGCGCGCCTACGGATTGCGGGGACGCAAGCGAACCCAGGCTGTGGACGCCATTGAAGAATTCACGAACGTGGGAGGCATTCGGGACAAGCACCTCAAGGCGTTGTCGAAAGGAATGAAGCAACGCGTCAGCCTTGGCCGCGCGCTGGTTTATGACCCGGACGTGTTGATCCTGGACGAGCCTGCGGCAGGACTCGATCCTCGCGCGCGCGTGGAATTGCGTGAATTGCTCGGCCTGCTTGCGGAGCGCAAGAAGGCGATCCTGATCAGCTCACACATCCTGACTGAGCTCACGGAGATTTGTAACGGTGTCGTGATTATTGAACGCGGCAAGTTGCTGGAGACGGGAACGATCGAAGAAGTGCTGCGCAAAAGCGCGCCGCGGCGGACGGTGGCCATTCGCACCCTGGAGTTGAATCAGACGCCAGCCCTGTTGAAGGCGCTGCTCGAGACGCCTTCGGTGGAGAATCCGCGCGCAGTGGGCAACGAAGTTCATTTCGAACTCGGCGCAGAGGAGGCAGCCGCGTGTGAAATTCTCGCCCAACTGATTGCCCGCGGAATGCGCATTGTGGAGTTCCGCCAAACGAAGGCCGATCTCGAGGATATTTTCATGAACGTCACAAAGGGAGGCGTGCAGTGACGAACGTTCCGGGAAGAATCAGGGAACATTTCTCAAACTGGCGGCAGTGGGAATTGAATCCCGTGGTCGTGAAGGAACTGCGCCAGGCGGTGCGAAGCTGGGCGGTGACGGGCATGCTGCTCCTGTTCCTTGCCGTGCTGTTCTGTACCGCGCTCGGGCTGCTGATCACTCAGACCGTGCAGTTCCATGTCGATCAACGCGTGGGAGCGAGCATATTTCAGGTGTTCACGGGAATCCTCACGGGAGCAAGCCTGCTGTTCATTCCGTTGTATGTGGGCGTCAGGCTGGCTGCGGAAAGGCAGGATGCCAACCTGGACCTGCTCTACATCACCACGCTCACACCCGCGCGCATCATCCGTGGAAAATTCCTGTGCGGCGCCTACATGACTGTTCTGTTCTTCAGTGCGTGCATGCCCTTCATGGCTTTCACCAACCTGCTGCGCGGCGTCGATCTGCCAACCGTGGCGTTCATCCTGGTTTGTCTTTTCGCAGTGGTCTGCATCGCCGTGCAAATCGCCATTTTCGTGGCGTGCCTGCCAATCAGCCGATTGTTCAAGGTGCTCCTCGCGCTGTTCGGCATCGGCTGGATCATGCCCGCCATCGCATGGCTCACGTTTGTTTTTTACAGCATGATGCAATCCGGCGTCGGGTCGCTGATGGGCACCTCCAATTTCTGGAATGGCTTCTTCCTCTTCTTCAGCCTCGCGCTCGCGGGAACCATCCTGCTGTACCTGTTGTCGGTGGCGCTCATCTCCCCTCCGTCGGCCAACCGCGCCTTCGCGTTGCGAGGCTATCTGACGTGCGCCTGGTTGATCGGCTGCCTGGTTGCATTGTATTGGGTGTTCAAGATTCGAACCGCGCAGGTGATCCTCGTGTGGGGACTGATAAGCCTCTCGCTTCTGGCGCTCGCGATGGTGGTCGTGGTCAGCAATCACGATGCCCTGAGCCTGCGGGTTCGGCGTGACATTCCCGCAAACCCATTCAAGCGCGCCACAGCGCTCCTCTTCTTCAACGGAGCCGCGGGCGGGATCATTTGGATCAGCCTGCTGTCATTCATCACCGTCGGGGTCATGCTCATCGTGCTGCACGGAGCGACGGACCGCACACCCGCGTTCCAGACAATGTCCACAGATGACCTCGACGAATTCACTGTCTCCATCATCCCCACCGTTCTTTATGCGCTGGCCTATGCGTTGACCGGGTTATTCCTGCAACGCCGTTTCATGCCGCGGCGTTCGCCCAAGCTCGCGGGCATCTTCACGGTATTGATCCCTGCGGTCCTGGCCCTCGCACCCAACATTGCGCTGTTCTTTGCGAATCGGCTCTCGTTTCGGGCGATGGAAGCAACGCAATTTGGCAACGTGTTCAATATCTACATGGTCCATAACTGGCCCCAGCGAACCGCTCATCTGATCTGCGCCGCAATCTGGATTATTATCGCTGTGCTGCTGAACGCGCGCTGGTTTGCGAACCAAATCAAAGCGTTTCGTCCGCTCGAAAAATGGACGCCTGCGCCGCCGCCGCTTCCTGGCAACATTCCGCCGGTGATGCAAACGGGCGAGGGCGTTTCCTGACGCGACTTTCCCGAATGGAACCCGCGCTTTCAGATGCCCTGCAACAAGGCGAGCAACTCGGCTCGCGTTACGCGCTGCAGATCCCACAGGTCGCTGCCTCGGGCCATATCGGATCGCGGCTCGGGCGCCGCGCGGGGAGTTCCATCGATTTCCAGGACTACCGTGAATACCAGCCCGGCGATGACCTGAGGTTCATTGATTGGGGCATGTACGCGCGGACGGACCGCGTGAGCGTGAAATTGTATCGCGAGGAAGTGACACCGCATCTCGACCTGATCGTTGACGGCTCGCGCTCTATGAACCTTGAAGAGTCGGCCAAGGCGGGAGCGACCGCGAAACTTGCCGCATTGCTCGCGACCGCGGCGGCGAATGCCCACTGCTCGCGTGCGGTGTGGCTTTCGGCCGAGGGATTCCAGCGCATCGCCAATGATGTTCATCCGCCCTCGGCGTGGAGCGGGTTTGATCTGGCGAGCTCGCGAACACCTGACGAGGCATTCGAGATTTTAGCGCCCAAGCTGCGACGCGTGGGAATTCGCGTGCTGCTAAGCGACCTCCTTTGGCCCGGCAATCCCGTGAGCACCATCCGCCGCTTTCGGGAAGGAGCCGCGGCGCTGTTCGTTGTTCAGTTGCTGGCAGCCGAGGATTTGAACCCGCCGGAAAATGGCAGCATCCGCCTCGTCGACAGCGAAACGGGTGAGGTGGCGG
Source organism: Verrucomicrobiia bacterium (assembly GCA_035629175.1). Taxonomy (NCBI): domain Bacteria; kingdom Pseudomonadati; phylum Verrucomicrobiota; class Verrucomicrobiia; species Verrucomicrobiia bacterium. Next base: position 16,330 of record DASPIL010000031.1, read on the forward strand.
AATTGTTCGTCGACGCCAGCGTGAAGAAGCAATACCGCGAGAACCTCGCGACGCTGCAGCAGTCGTGGGCCGATGCCTGCCGCCAGTCCGGCGCCCAACTCACGACCTTGATCGCCGAAAAAGTGGATGATTCGCTCGGCGAGCTTGAAGCAATGGAACTGCTGATGCCTGGATGATCACGTATCCCCTTGCATTGCTCGCACTCGCGTCGCTTCCCGCGCTGGCGGCGATTTACTTCCTGCGGAATCGTTTTCGCCGCCGCCAGGTCTCTTCGCTGATGCTCTGGCGTTTTCGGGTTCAGTCGAAGGAGGGCGGGGCGCGGGTTCAGAAGCTTCAGCTTCCCCTGATATTTTTCCTGGAGCTTCTCGCGTTGCTAATGCTTGTGACTGCGGCGGCTGGACCGCATTGGAAGCTCGCGAAGGCCACGCGGCCTTTGATTGTCGTTCTCGACGATTCATTTTCGATGCGTGCGAAATCCGATGGCGCAACCAGTGCCGATCGCGCCCGTGCTGCGCTGCTGCGGTTGTATCGATTCCAGGCGCCGCCGTCCACGCGCGTCATCCTGGCGGGAGCCCAGCCGCAGTTGCTGGGCGGCAGCGCACGCACTGCTGCCGAAGTGGAAGCCTTGCTCGCGGGCTGGAGGTGCCTTGCGCCGCATGCCGCGCTCGATTCTGCGGTGACGCTCGCTGGAGAGGTTGGGCGTGGCGAAGCAAACATTCTGGTCCTTAGCGACCACGCTCCTGCTGACGAGAAGATTGTGAACCCGCGGTTGCAGTGGCGCAGCTTTGGGCGGCCGATCAACAACGTCGCGATCGTTAATGCGTCACGCACCGCCCATGGTGACGAGGATCGCTGCCTCCTTGAAGTTGCGAACTTCTCCAGCCAGCCGCACTCCAGCCGGATTTCCGTCCAATCCAGTTCCAACGCTGTCCAGCAAACAGTGCTTGAACTCGGGGCAGGGGAGCAGCAGCGGTTCGTGTTTAACCTGCCGAAATCCGGAGAAGTGCTGCAGGTGCGTCTTCCCGCCGATTCGGTCGAACTGGATGATCTGGTGGAATTGGTGCCGCCGCAACGCAAGCGCGTTCGTGTCCGCGTTGCGCTCACCAACGAACCGCTGAATGAACTTGTGGAGCGAACTCTCGAGGCCACGGGCTTGCGCGCGGCGCTTGTTCAAAATCCCGAGCTCGTGATCCATCATTCCGATCATTCCCCGGGTTCAAACACGTGGAGCGTGCGCTGGAATATTCCCGCTGATGCGAAGGCGTTCACGGGCCCTTTTGTGATCGACAGCGCACATCCTCTTTCCGAGGGCGTCGCGCTGGCGGGCGTCGTATGGGCGGCCGGGGCCATCACGAACGCGGCGGATGAGGTTCCAGTCGTGATGGCGGGGAACGTGCCGTTGCTTTCGGCGCGCGAGGACCTGAGCGGACGCCGCTTCCTGACGCTCAACTTCCAGCCCGAGCTTTCGACGTTGCAACGTTCGCCCGATTGGCCGGTGTTGTGGTGGAACCTCCTCGACTGGCGAATCCGCCAAATGCCTGGCCTGGTGGAAAACAACGTCCGGCTCGGCTCCGATGTCGTGGTGCGAACGAGCGCTGATGCAGTCCTCGTTCGGAGTCCCGACGGAAGCGAGAAAACGTATCCGCACTTTCAGCAGCAACTCGCGGTGGACGCGCCCATTCCCGGCGTTTACTCGGTCGTGTTCGGCAGCTCGACCAATTTGTTCGCCGTGAACACGCTGGCGCCCGAGGAATCGAATTTGCAAAAGGCGGCGGAGGGTGAGTGGGGCGCATGGAACGAGGACGTGACGCGGCGCCAGGAGCAGTCGCCGCTCGCGTGGATCTTTGCACTTTGCGCGCTCGCGGTTTTGTCGGTTCACCTGTGCATGCTGGCACTCGGGAAAGGCGCCGCGTGATCGCCATGTTCCAATTCTTCCAGCCTGCATGGCTTCTGTTGTTGATCCCCCTTGCGGTCGCTCTGTTCGTCTGGCCGCTCGCCAGCCGGGGCTTGCGCGTGCTGCGCGCCGTCATCTTCATTTTGATTACGCTAGCGCTCGCGCAATTCACCATTCGCCTCCCCGATCGCGCGGGAACCGTGGTGGTTGTTGCGGATCGCAGTGAGTCGATGCCCAAACAGGCGGATAACGCGCAAAAGGAAATCATTGATCTGCTTCACAAAGCGATGCGACCGCGGGATCAACTCGGTGTGGTGGCCTTCGGCAGGCAGGCGGTTGTGGAACATCATCCGCAGCACGGCGAGTTCAGCGGCTTCACTGCGCAGGTGGGAAGCGAACATTCCGACCTGAACAGCGCGATCGAATCCGCTTTGGCTCTCATTCCGCCTGATGCTGGTGGCCGCATTCTGGTTCTCTCTGACGGAAAATGGACGGGCGGTGATCCGATGAACGCGGCAGCGCGCGCGGCGGGACGCGGCGTGGGGTTGGATTACAGGCTCCTCTCGCGGCCCCAGGTGAGCGACGTGGCGATCCAATCGTTGCTCGCGCCGGATTCCGTGATGCCCGCCCAGGCCTTTGTGGTCAGCGGATGGGTGCGTTCGCCTGCGGACGTGGAGGTGCAGTATCGACTTCGCCGTGGCAACACCGTCATTGCCTCAGGCACGCGCCAACTCACTGCAGGATTGAACCGATTGATGTTTCGCGATCGCGCAGGCGGGGCGGGCGTGCAGGAGTATGCGTTGTCGATCGATGGACTTGAGCAGGATCCAATTCCCGAGAACAACGAGGCGCGCGCGCTGGTTTCGGTCGAAGGCACGCGTCCGCTGCTCATCGTGTCGGCCGCGGGCGAAAGTTCCGGTCTGGCGCAATTGCTCAAGCGCAGCGGCGTTGATCTGATCGTTCAGCGGCCCACTGAATGCGAGTGGTCGCTCGAAGGGCTCGCACAATTCGCGGGCGTGCTGATTGAAAATGTTCCTGCAAACCAGGTTGGCAGCAGCGGAATGGAATCCATTGCGGCCTGGGTCGAGGAAACTGGCAGCGGCCTGATGCTCACCGGCGGACAGAAAGCCTATGGCCCCGGCGGATATTTCAAGTCGCCGCTGGATCGCGTTTTGCCTATCTCCATGGAAATGCGACGCGAGCATCGCAAGATGTCGCTCGCGATTGTCGTTGCCCTCGATCGTTCGGGCAGCATGGCCGCTCCCGCGGGCGCGGGACGCACCAAAATGGATCTTGCAGACCTCGGAACTGTTCAAGTGCTCGATCTGCTTTCGCCGCTCGACGAGATCGGTGTCATCGCTGTCGACAGCTCGCCCCATGTCATCGTCCCATTGAACTCCGTGGAGGTGAACCAATCGCAGCGCGGACGCATCCTCAGCATCGGTTCGATGGGCGGCGGCATTTTTGTATTCGAAGCCTTGTCGGCGGCATCGAGCATGGTGCTGGCCGCAAAGGCAGAAACAAAGCACATCATTCTGTTCGCGGACGCGGCGGATTCGGAGGAACCCGGACGGTATGTTGCGCTTCTCGAAAAATGCCGCGAGGCAGGAGTGACGGTCAGCGTGATCGGATTGGGAACTGAGCACGATGTCGATGCTGCCTTGCTCAAGGACATCGCGGCGCGGGGTGGGGGAACCTGCTACTTCACGGCATCGCCCGACGAAATCCCGCGGCTGTTCGCCCAGGACACATTCACGGTCGCGCGCAGCACGTTCGTCGACACACCCACGCCCTTCCAATTGACGGCCGGTTTTACCGCGCTCGGCGCCACGTTGCCGCAGAATCCCCCGGCACTGGGCGGCTACAATCTCTGTTACATACGCCCCGAGGCCAACCTCGCCGCCGTGACGCAGGATGAATATGCGGCGCCCGTGGTGGCGTCATGGAACGCGGGAAACGGACGCGTGTTGTGTTACCTGGGTGAAGCCGACGGAAAATTTAGCGGCGATTTTGCGGGTTGGGTTCAGGTTGGGGAATTCTACGCAACACTGGCTGGCTGGACGGCGGGGAAACGCCAGCCGCTTCCCGATGATCAGTTGCTCGTGCAGCGGGTGCGCGATGGGTTCTGTGTGGTGCAACTGCATCTCGATCCCGCCCGCAAAGGCGATCCCTTCCAGGCACTGCCCCGGGTGAAGGTGCTGCACGGGAGCCAGGGGTCTGCGCCCGCGCGGCGGACGATTCCATTGCAATGGAAGAGCGCGGATCTGCTTGAGGCAACGATTCCCATTTCCGGGCGTGAAACTGTATTGAACACGGTGGAGATTCCGGGGCACGGGCCGATCACGCTTGCTCCTGTGTGTTTGCCGTATTCACCCGAGTTCGCGCCCGATCAACCCGGGCGCGGTGCGCCGACGCTGGTGCAACTTGCGGCGGCGACTGGCGGGAAGGAACGGATTGAACTGCCGCAGATCTGGGCTGACCTCGTCGCCAAGCCGCGATGGATCGATCTGAGCCCGTGGCTGTTTGTCATGGCTGCTCTGCTGTTCCTGGTGGAAATCTTCGAACGCCGCACGGGATGGTTTGGGCGAATTCGAAAATCCGCTTCCGCGGCTGGGGCTAAGGCCGAGCCGGTCCCGGCGGAGGGGCGCCCGGCCGTGAAATCCCCGCGCGCGCCCGCCGCCCCCACAGCCGAGCTGAAAAAGCCATCCGCAGCCCGACATCCCGCCCCCGTCCCCGCCGATGACGCCGGTGCTTCGGCGGTGGACGCCCTGCGAAAAGCGCGGGAGCGGGCGGGTCGCCGCACGAAGCGCGACTGACCGGGCGGACGGTTTTCTCCGTCGTGACCTTTCGAACCCCCCATTTGGGTTTCAGCTGCTGAACGGCTTCAAATACGTTTCCGTCGCGGACACTTCCAGCCAAGCCAGTGCAGCCAGGGGTTCGGAAAACGTGTCAGACAAACCACGACAGGCCTTTCAGACCGGTGCCGATTTATGGGGACCTGCAGTTGCGGAATTCTTTTTCACGAAGCGTGCGGCCTGGCCGCGAGCGTTTCAGAAAATAAATAACGCAACACAAGCACAGCTATAAACCCGATTCTGCCACCTCATTCGGCCGACCCGTGGATGATTTATCACGGCGGATTCTATTACTACTGCGAGACGCGGAACAAACGTCACATCTATATCCGCCGTTCCCGGACCATCGCGCAGATCGGGGCTGATCCTGGCGTGTGCGTCTGGAGCGCGCCTTCCCGCGGAGGCAACAGCAACAATGTCTGGGCTCCGGAACTTCACCTGGTCGACGGACGCTGGTACATCTATTACGCCGCAGACGACGGCCGGAATGAAAACCATCGCATGTGGGTTCTCGAAGGCGACGGCTTTGATCCCATCGGACGCTATCGCTGCCGCGGGCGCCTGGAAACGGGCGGATGGGCGATTGATGGAACCATCCTGACTCTCGACGACAGCCGCAAGTTTTTCATCTGGTCGGGCTGGCCCGGCAAGCGCGACGGGCTTCAGAATATCTACATCGCTCCCATGCGCGACCCCGTGACGATTTCGGGTCCGCGTGTGATGATCGCCGCGCCGACACAGCGATGGGAACGCGCGACGATGCCCATCTGCGAAGGCCCGCAGGTGCTGAAGCGCAACGGCGACATTTTCATCGTCTATTCTGCGAGCGCAAGCTGGACCCCTGATTACTGTCTTGGATTGTTGCACAACAACACAGGCGATGTGTTGAATCCCGCCAAGTGGATCAAGCACGGCCCCGTGTTTCAAAAGACCGATCAGGTCTGGGGCGTCGGCCATTGCTCGTTCGTGAAGTCCATGTGCCAGACGGAGGACTGGATCGTTTATCACTCGAAGACCAGCCTCGAGCATGGCTGGGAAGATCGCGACGTCCATGCCAAGCAATTTGCCTGGAGCAGCGATGGCTTTCCTGATTTCGGCGAACCCCTTCCGCGCCGCGCTGCCGTTGTTCCTTCGCGCAAAGGAAAGTCGGTTCCGATCGCGGCATGAAAGGAGCTTTCCATCGTTCCAAGACGAAAATGATGAAGAAACTGTTCTCCACCCGAACTTTTTTGCTGGCTGTCCAGGTCACCGTGGCAATTTCTGCCGGTATGTTTGCGGGCGCGATGTGGCGTCTGAAGCACACGGAAGGGAAGGGCGCCATCACCACGGATTCGACCAATGTCCGCGTCACCACCCGGCGCGAAGGCGATCAAACCCGCGTTTACGTTCACAACCTCGAGCGTTCCGAGGTCACGATGACGTTCGATTTCAAGGTCGTGAACCTGAAATCCGATGTGACGTTTCCCTACACCGCGACGTTCGCTCCCGGAGAAACCGAAGCCTTCGTGCTCGCCCCGAACTCGCCTGACAAGCCTTGGGAGTACGCCTACACGAATTATTTCAAGCTCGGAAGCGCGCTTGCCGTGCCGGACGGATATCTCTACACGCTCCCGTATGAGCCCGGCGCGACATTCAAGGTGACCCAGGCATTTGGAGGAAGCTTCAGCCACACGGGTTCGAACAAATACGCCATCGATTGGAAAATGCCCGAAGGGACGCCCATCTATGCGGCGCGCGGCGGGTTGGTCATCAAGTCCAAGGATGATTCAGACCTGGGCGGCGGGAGCATCCGGTACGATCGCTACAACAATTACGTTTTAATCCGTCACGATGACGGAACGCTGGGACACTACTGCCATTTGCTGAAGGACGGTGTCCGCGTGTTTCCGGGACAATTGGTAGAGGCAGGTGAGGTCATCGCTTTGTCTGGCAACACTGGATTCTCGAGCGGGCCGCATCTGCACTTCTGCGTGTTCAAAACCGTGAGCGGCCGCGAACGCGTCAGTATTCCAATTCAATTCCGCGGCGACAATGGCGCAGCACTGACGCTTGTCGAAGGCCGCCGCTATACCGCGCCCGTAGTGCAACAGCAGGCGAGCTCCCAGTCGACGCTTGCAAGTAGTGTGTTACAGTAGATCAGCCGTTTGCCACTCTCGAAAAAGAAACAGCCCGCTGGAATCAGCGGGCTGTTGCGTTTGATGCGACCATTACGGAGTTGTTGTGCCGCCGCCAGTGGTATCGCTGTTTCCGCCCTGCGTAGTCGAACCCGCCCCGGCTCCTGCCGAACCGCCTGCTCCGGAGCTGGTGCCGGTGTCACTGGAGCTGCCTCCCATGTTGCCGCTCGATCCGGAGCTCGTTCCACCCGGGCTCGTCGCTGAACCCTGATCTGCGGACGGCTGGGTCCCATAGTTGGTGCTGGAGCTGGTGTCGGTGCCGACGCCGCTGTTGTAGTCATCGCCCGTTCCACCCTGGTTACAACCGGCAAGCAACAACGCTGCACCGGCAATCGCCATGAACTTTTTCATACCTCAATCCTTTTGTTTTGGTTACTGCACTAACAAGTTGCGTCAACGTGTGTCTTCCCCAATTCCGCCTCAACGCGGAGAACACCCTCCTTCCCGTTCGGAAACGCCCCACGGGAAACCCCTCACTGCAAATCGAGATCCTTCAGCCAGTCAGCCTTGAGCGTCGGGTGGAATGTCAGGATGGTTACGCCGTCCTCCGCTTCCACGATGACAGATTGATACGCCGTTCCGTTTTCGGATTCCATCAGCTTGATCCGGATTGGCTCCACGATTTCAAGGTCACGGCCCGCCTCCCCGCTCGTGCGCAACGCAATGCGATCATTGCAGTCATCGCGACGGCCAAACTCGACAGTGTCGAAGGCCACGTTGCTGGCGACCTGAATCTTGGCGCCGTTTGGCTCGACCTTGTGGATGTTGAGAGTTCCGCCGCGTTCATTCTGGTTCACCCGCTCCCAGAAACCGGCCCAGTCCTGTGTTTTAACTTCGCGCATGCTGTTAGTTGTGAAGTGTTATTGAGGGCGTGAGATGATGCGGTCACGGGCTTCGCGATTGAGTGAATTCATCTGGTTCACGACCGACGGGCTCACGCCCTGGTTTGTGAGATAGGTCTGCTGCTCGCTGGTGAGTTCAAAGACCTGGCCCGTGGCTTGAAGGCGGCTGACGACCTCCTGGTCCGTGTAGCCTGCCTTGTCGAGCGCAACGACTTCATCCAGGGTTACAAATCCGTCACTGTTCAAATCGGCTGTCGCTGCGCTGCGGGCTTCCTCGGGCGTGGCTGGACGGGACTGCGCGGCTTCCGTCGCAGTTTCTGCACCGCCCTTATCCTTGTTGAGAATGCGATCGCTGTTGGCCCCCACGACATAACCGCCCCCGGCACCGAGTGCGCCGCCGAGGATCGCTCCGAGCAGTCGATTGTCTTCGCCTCCCACTGCAGCCCCTGCAGCCGCACCGCCAAGGCCGCCGATCACGGCGCCCTGCTGGCCTTTATCGCCAGGAAGGTTGGAGCAGCCGGTCTGCAGCATGACAGCGGTTAAACCGGTCAGGACGAGTGACGAAAGGGTCGTTGGTTTTTTCATAGGATTCTCCGTATTCGCGGCGGTGAACACGTCTTGCGAGCCGCCAAGGTTTCCGCAACGTCGCCGCCGGAGAGGGCATTTCAACTGGGGTAAAAGCCGAACGGCAGGCGCATCGCGCTGAAAGGTCTGCGCGACATGGGACGCCAGGCTGCGCAGGATTGCGCGAGGAATGAAAGAATACGCTGCCGGATTGGGATTCGTTTTATGCCGCGCTGATGGGCTGGGATGGCGCAGCGCAGCCATCCCTGCCGTGACTGGGCTGCTAAGACTTGACCGGTTGAGCGCTGGCTTCGGTGCGCTTTTGTTCCCGCACCCGATGCAGCGCTGCCTTCTGCTGTTGCAGGCATTCCTCGCAAATCCCATGCGAAGTCGGTGTGTCGAAACTTTCCTGCAGAAAACCTTCGAGCGGCATCCATCGGCCTTTGTGATCGATGCGACGGCACCAGGCACAGACTTTCAGGAATCCTTCCAGGTATTTGACGCGGTCCAGCATGCGTCGAGTGGAACGCGTGACGAGCAGCCATACCGCGAGGATGAACAGCATGGCGAGGGTTGAGGCATGAAACTCGGGAATGAAGTGGGTTTCTCCAAAGATCAGAGACGAAAGGTTGAGCCAGTCATCGAGCCACGACAGAAAGATAATCGCGAGGAAGCCGACGCTTTGATACAGCAACACGCGCGGGCCGGTATTTTGTTCCGTGGAACACCAAACGTTTGATTTCATTGTGTACGGCAATCCAGAATTTTCTATTTGGCAGTTCGTCAGGGTTGTTTTTTCTCACGCATGAAATGTGCCGCTTCAATCCGCACGGACGATGAATACGCTGGCAGCAGTGGTTCCTTTGCGAGCGTCACTCATTGCAGGCAATTTTCCCGGGAAAGATTCCGCGTTTCAGAACACCCGCCGTCTTCAAACGAGACAGCCCGGGAAAAAGGCTTGCCGCCTCCGGGCCTTTGGCGACAATTCGCCATCTACACGTCAACCAAACACTGAATGCTTTATGGGACGCATCTATAACAATATTGTTGAAACCGTCGGTCGCACTCCACTAGTTCGCTTGAACCGAGTCACCGAAGGCCTGCCCGCAACGATTCTCCTCAAATGCGAATTCTTTAATCCTCTTGGCAGCGTCAAGGATCGTATCGGCATGGCGATGATCGAGGATGCGGAACGGAGCGGCGTGTTGAAGAAGGAAACCGTTATCATCGAGCCGACCAGCGGCAATACGGGCATCGCACTCGCATTTGTGGCTGCAGCCAAGGGCTACAAGCTCATCCTGACCATGCCGGAGACGATGTCGCTCGAACGACGCACGCTGCTGGCGATGCTGGGCGCGCGGCTCGTGCTGACACCTGGAACGGAAGGCATGAAGGGCGCCATTGCAAAGGCCGAACAGATCGCGCGCGAAACGCCGAACTCCTGGATTCCGCAACAATTTGAGAATCCTTCCAACCCCGCGATTCACATGAAGACCACGGCTACGGAACTTTGGGAGGATACAGACGGCAAGATCGATATCCTTGTGTCGGCTGTGGGAACGGGCGGAACGATCACGGGTTGTGTTGAATACATCAAGCCGCGGAAGGCTTCGTTTCAGGCGATCGCGGTCGAGCCGAAGGATTCGCCTGTGATTTCGCAGACGCTCGCGGGCCAGCCGCTCAAGCCAGGGCCGCACAAAATTCAGGGCACGGGCGCGGGATTCATTCCGAAGAACCTGCGTCTCCAGGACTCGAAAGGCACTCCGCAGATTGTCGAGTGCGTGCAGGTTTCAAACGACGATGCGTTTGCGATGGCACGACGGCTTGCCCGGGAAGAAGGCGTGCTGGCAGGGATTTCGACGGGTGCGAACGTTTGGGCGGCTATGGAAATCGCGAAGCGTCCGGAGAACAAGGGCAAGACGATTGTTACGGTCGCGTGCTCGACTGGAGAACGTTACCTGAGCACCCCGCTCGCAGCCGAAGCCCGCGCCGAAGTGGGCGGCTGAGCCCTGCCTCGGCGCGCAGCCTTCAAGGCTGCTTCAGCGTGGAAACGTGCGTCAACCGTGGACCTTGCCTGCGCTTTGTTTAGTCCGCGAGTTGAAGCGGCGTGCACGCCGCGATCTTTGCTACATCATTTGATGGATGGACGCGGACTTGTGGTGCGCCTCCCGTTCGGATGAAATAGCGGCTCCATGAGATTCGCATTCGTCGCCGCCATTCTGATTTGCATCACTTCGCACGTGCCGGCTGCCGAGCGAAAGATCAATCGCGAAGCACTCGTCACACGGCACAATCCCGTCCTGCGCCAGTTTGATGCCGAGAATCCGCTGTCGGTGGGCAATGGAAAGTTTGCGTTCACTGCCGATGTCACGGGCCTGCAAACCTTCTCGGATGCGTTCACGAACACAACGCCTCTCGGCACACTCTCCCAATGGGGCTGGCATTCGTTTCCGAATCCCCAGGGGTGGAGCCAGCAGAAGTTCCAGCATCGCGAGTACGATGTGTTCGGACGCAAGGTTCCTTACAACGACGTTCCCCGAAATATTCAAACGCCGGAAATTCGCTGGCTGCGTGGCAATCCGCATCGCCTCCATCTGGGTCGGTTGGGATTTGTCCTGACCCGCACGGATGGAAGCGCCGCAACTGCTGCCGACCTGGCAGCCGTCGAACAGAAACTCAACCTGTGGACAGGAATTCTGCACAGCCGGTTTCAATGGGATGGTCAGATCGTGGAGGTGGAAACCGTTTGTCATCCCGAACGAGATGTCCTCGCCGTGCGGGTGCGGTCCCCGTTGCTGCGCACGGGCCGGGTCAAGTTGCGGCTCGATTTCCCGTACGGCACGGGTTCAACCATCACAGCCGACTGGACCAAACCCGACGCTCACTCCACGACATTCAAGGCGGCGGGCACGCGCGGCGGTGTTTTCGAACGTCAGTTGGACAGCGATGCTTACGTCGCATCCGCAGTTTGGACTTCGGGCGCGACGATGAGCGAGGAAAGCAAACATCGCTTTGTGCTGACTCCCCGCAATTCCGGGAACACGCTTGAGTTTGCGGTGGAATTTACGCCCGAACGCAATCAGGCCGGAATTCCGGATTTCGGTGACGTGCGGCGCGCCTCAGTGAAGCATTGGGACAAGTTCTGGAGCACAGGCGGCGCGGTGGATCTTTCGGAGAGCTCCGATCCGCGCTGGCGCGAACTGGAGCGGCGGATTGTGTTGTCGCAGTATTTGACTGCCATTCAATGTTCGGGAATTTATCCGCCGCAGGAAACGGGTCTTACCTACAACAGTTGGGAAGGCAAGTTTCATCTGGAAATGCATTACTGGCACGCAGCGCATTTCGCTGTGTGGGATCGGCTGCCGCTGCTCGACCGCAGCCTGGACTATTATCGCAACACTTTGCCAGTCGCGTTGAGCAACGCTCAGCGGCAGGGATACACGGGCGCACGCTGGTCGAAGATGACAGATCCATCGGGAGTCGATTCGCCATCTCCGATCGGTCCGTTCCTGATCTGGCAACAACCGCATCCGATCCTGTACGCGGAGCTTGTGTATCGTCAGAAGCCGGATCGCAAGACGTTGGAACGTTTTGGCAACGTGATTCACCAGACAGCGGAATTCATGGCGTCTTACGCTGCGTGGGATGCGGCCAGCAATCGTTACGTGCTCGGACCCGTGCTGCAATGCGCGCAGGAAATTTTCCCAAAAGACAAAACGCTGAACCCCACCTTTGAACTGACCTACTGGCGCTGGGGATTGGAAATGGCGCAGACATGGCGTCAGCGTCTCGGGCAGTTGCGCGAGCCAAAATGGGATCGCGTGCTGAAGGATCTGGCGCCGCTTCCGCTTGAGCAAGAGAAGTATCTGTTTGCAGAGACTGCGACGGGCACCTACACGGACAAGAAGTGGACCGACGATCATCCCAGTGTGACTGCGGCCTACGGCATGTTGCCTGGGCCGGGTGTCGATCCTGAGACGATGAGGCGAACGCTGCATTGGATTTGGGACAACTGGAACTGGCCTGACACGTGGGGCTGGGATTACGGCATGCTCGCGATGTGTGCCGCGCGGCTTGGCGAACCGGAACGCGCGATTGATGCGTTGCTTCTCGATACACCCAAGAATCACATGGGTTTGAACGGCCACAATTATCAACGGCCGGGGCTGACCATTTATCTCCCGGGAAACGGATCGTTGTTGTATGCGGTCGGAATGATGGCGGGCGGATGGGACGGAGGGCCGCAGAAACCTGCGCCGGGGTTCCCTGACAACGGGAAATGGAAAGTGAAAGTGGAAGGGTTTCGCCGGGCTTTGTAGAACCGACCATTCGCTCGTGCCTCACGGGCGAGAGGGTAAAGCGGTTTCCAGGTATTCGTATTGGTCAGTGTCCATGCGAGGCTAACACGTTGCCCTGAATTCGCGACAATTCGCGACAATTTGCGCAAACCCGTTTTGTCTTTCCCGATCTGCCTCCAGAATTCAAAGAAGTTGCCTCACGGGAAGAGCACAAGATGCGCGAAGAGGAGACGTTTAACAGGAGCAAGCAGAGGCAGCAGAGAAAGGGCAGAGGAAGATGTTTCCGAATCCGCGTTCATCCGTCTCCATCCGTGATTAGATTTTCATTTTCACTGCTATCTTTTCGTGTGGTTCGTGTGGTTCGTGTGGTTCGTGTGGTTCGTGTGGTTCGTGGTTGAACTTCCTCCCTTCAATTCGCGCAATTCGTGTCAACCCGTTTTGTCTTTCCCGATCTGCCTCAGAATTCAAAGAAGTTGCCTCACGGGAAGGGCACAAGACGCGCGAAGAGAAGACGTTTAACAGGAGGACGCAGAGGCAGCAGAGAAAGGGCAAAGGAAGCTGTTTCCGAATCCGCGTTCATCCGTCTCCATCCGTGATTAGATTTTCATCTCCACTGCTGTCTTTCGTGTGGTTCGTGTGATTCGTGGTTGAACTTCCTCTCTTCAATTCGCGCAATCCGCGTAGACCCGTTTTGTCTTTCCCGATCTGCCTCCAGAATTCAAAGAAGTTGCCTCACGGGAAGGGCACAAGACGCGCGAAGAGAAAACGTTTAACAGGAGCAAGCAGAGGCAGCAGAGAAAGGGCAAAGGAAGCTGTTTGCGAATCCGTGTTCATCCGTCTCCATCCGTGATTAGATTTTCATTTTCACTGCTATCTTTTCGTGTGGTTCGTGTGGTTCGTGGTTGAACTTCCTCTCTTCCAATCCGCATACCCCTCTCTCCAACTCTCTCCCCGCTCGCGCCTTACGGGGCGAGAGGGTCAAGCGGTTTACAGATCGCAGTGATCTCACCCACACTTGATTACGCCTATCCGGTGCCAATCCGTGTCTCAACTGGTTTTCAGCTTGTCAGGCATTCCTCTGCTACCTCCATTTGCTCCTGTTAAACCGGAGTTGCGTCCTCGAACGGCCGATTCATTCGGAGTGAAGGACCCCATAGTAAGGATGCTTGTGCTTCTGCACGCTATCTGGTCATGAATATGACCGTTCCCGGCGGAGAGTTCAGCTTTCGCGAATTGTGTGTCGCCAACCCATCCATTTCCCCGATGGAACTCCTCAAATTTGTGACCACACAAATTTCTGAAGGGCGGCTCAAGAAAACCCGGTGCGACAAAGGGGTGACGTTTACTGAAGCAAACCCTGCTCGGACTGGAACTGGAGAAACCAATTCCGACCCTCATTTCACGATGACGCAGGTGCCCGTTGCCGGCGGATAGGACGCGCAAGGAGCGCAAGCGCGAACGCCGCGCCACCGAGCGCAGCCTTCAGGCTGCTTTGCCGCGACAGTTGCGTGCGTCGTGACCCATGCTAATGGGCCCTTCGTCCACGAGTGAAAGCCGCGTGAACGCCGCGGTCCACAGTCGGCGACATTTACAAATTGTCGGTAGAATTACGTCCGAACTCCTCCCACTGAAGAAAATTTTTGTGCGGTTTTCCGAGGAGGATCGGGCATTCGTCCGTAATCCTTCCGACACTGGCCCGCATTCTGCACGACGTCAGAAATGACCCAAAGAATGATCATTGGTACGGCGTGTTTTTTCATTGCCGGTTCGGCTTTTGGAGCGGCGATCGTCCCTTCATACGATGAGTTCGAGGATTTGCCGGACGCGACCTGGGGAGGGACGGGAATTCCGACCGGACCGGCCGCGGTGCGCGGCGCCCCCAATGGTGCGATACTCGGATTGATCGCCCATCAACGCTACAACAACCCGCCGCTTCAAAATGACGGCGCGGGAACCTACTTCGCGCAACCGGGTGCCAACGACGGTACGCCCGGGAATCCCGGAACGGCAGCAACGTGGAACATTGGATTTTATGTGAATCTGCCGACGTCGCTGGTGGCCGGAGATGAATACTTCCGCCTCTACTATGATCTAGATCCCAGTGTTGGAACGGACATCTCACAACTGGGGCAGCTCGATTTCATGGTTTCCTCGGGAAACAAGATCGAAGGCTCTGAGAACATGTCCTTCGGATTCTGGCTGATCCCCTTCCCGGGGAACACGCCCGCGAGCTATGCGCCGTTTGATCCTTTCGCGACCGGTGAATACAGCTTTGCGCTGGTGGCCCTTGACGACACCGGCACGGAACTTCCCGACGGCCGCGCAGCAATCATCGTTCGCGTTGGAAACGTCGGAACGGTTCCTGACGCGGGTTCTACTTTCGCGCTTCTTGGCGGCGGCCTCGTTCTATTGACTGGGTTGCGTCGGCTATTGCGTGTGTCGTAGCGGCAAGGCATCCTTGCCTGCCGTGGAGCCGCGGCTTCCAGCCCGGCGGAGGGAGGGCCAAATAAGCTGGAGCACGTTGACAGGACTTGAGCCTCGCTCTTGCTTCACGCTTTTTCCGGGCAGCAAGGATGCCGCCCTCCACGTCAGGCAGAGATGCCTGACGCCACTGCGCATTGACGCGTTCCAGTTGCCCCAATTGCTGTATTGCCGTCTCTGTGTGGGCTACGCAGCGTTGTCAGCGCTGCTTGGCGAGATCTTCCTGAATCAGAAGGTCGGTCGCGGCACTGGCTAGTGGAGCAGGCAGTCCGAGGTTCGCTGCTTTTCTCACATCCTCAACCCCACGAGCACGATCACCGCTCTTGTATCGGATCATGCCTAGATAATACAACGCCTCCGCATTCTCGTTGGTGCCGCTCGTCGCATCGGTTAGCGGAAGCCGCGCTGAGTTGAAATCGTTTCGCTGGAAGAACGATTTGCCCGCCACAAACGCCACCTGCGGATCCCGCGGATACGCCTTCCGCGCCCGCAATGCGAGATCGTGGCCGGTGGGATCATCGGTTTTGAATCCCGGCAACAGCACCAGCGCTCTCAAGGCAGGGGAGAACTTTGGGTAATCCTGCATGATCTGCTCGTACGTCTTCCGCGCCGCCGCGATGTCGCCGCTGGTCGTTTGGCCTGATGCCACAACCATCAGCGCAGGCAGGAATTGCGGTTCCGTTTTCAAGCGCGCCTGGGCGTCAGCGACAAGCTCAGCATTCGGCGCATTTGTGGCCGTCGCAAAGACGAGAAATTGCTGCGCTGACTTTTGAACCGCTGCAGAGGGTGCTGCCTCAAGGGAGCGCCGCACATGATCGATTGCTTCCGGGGTGCGCCCGATCGAGTGCAAAGCGACCGCACAATCGTAGAGAAGTTCAGCAGACGGCGGCCGCTGGTTTTGAACTTGTTCCTGAAGCACGGACGCCGCCCATTCCTGTTCTCCGGATCGCATTGCGAGCCGGGCAAACGTTTGCGCGATGGCGGGATTTGCTGCATCGGCTGTCCGCGCTTGCTTCGCCAGCTCAAACGCCTTTTTCGGATCGGCAAAGCGATCGGCGAGAAGTTCCGCAAGCTCGATCAACACGGGCGCTGATTTCGGAGTGGTTTCGAGCACCTTCTCCAGCGCTGACCGGGCTGCCGCCCAATTTCCCGCTCGTCGATGCACCTCGGCCATGCGGCGGCCCGCAATCGGATCGTCAGGCTGAATTCGAAGTTGTTCCTGAAGGCGCACAATGGAGGCTTCGTTGGTGGAGGACGCGGGTTCCTGCAGAATCGCGAGGCAACGCCGCGCCTGTTCTGCGCCGGCTACGTTCTGATCCATCGCAAGAGCCTGCTTCAGGAAGACGGGCGAGTTCTTTTCGTCACCCTGCATGTAGCTGGCCATGCCGGCGTGAAATTGTGCGTGCGGATTGTTCGTCAGTTTGGCCGCGCTTTCAAGCAACGGAGTAAGCGCCTGCGCATAATCGCGCCGCCTGAATTGAACCCATCCGTAAGTGTCCGCAACGACCGGGTCTTCGGGTGCCAGCTGGCGAGCGCGGCGTGCAAGTTCCAATGCCCGCTCGAGATTGCCCAGATCTTCCGCGTAAAGGTAAGCGAGGTTATTGAGCGCCAGCGTTGAGTCGGGTTCGACTGCAATCGCTTTTTCGTACGCAGCAGCGGCCTGGGCGTGATTCGTTCCCTGGTCGAGCAGCAGGGCGGTTTGCAGGAGCACCTTGAAATTCCGCGGAAACGCAGCCGCGGATTGTTCGAGGAAAGCGAGTGCTTCAGCGTTGCGGCCGGTTGTGAGGTAAAGCGCGGTGAGCATGTCGCGTGAGGGAAAGAAACTCGGATCTGCTGCGATGGCTTGCTTCAAATCGTTTTCAGCTGCGGACGAATTCTCCTGGGCCAGTCGCAAGCGGGCGCGAGAGAAGAGGACGAGGGCGTCGCCTGGCTTCAGTGTTTCCAGTCGCTTCAGGATTTCTTCAGCTTCGGCGAATTGTTTCTCCTGCACCTTGAGATCCAGCAGTTCGTGGAGCGCAGGCAGATGGTTGCGATCCAGTCGCAGCGCTTCGTTCAGCGCCTTTTCTGCTTCCGCGGTTTTGCCCTGACGGCGGTAGACCGTTCCGGTCAGGAATCGCGGCTGGGCATTGGACGGGTAAAGCGATGCGAGATTGTTGTAAACCTCGATTGCCTGTTCCGGCTGGCCTCGCGCGAGATGCACCTCCGCCAGGCCAAGCTGCGGCGGAACCAGGCGCGGGTTCAGCTTCGTGAGATCCGAAAACGCGGATTGCGCCGACACAAAGTCTCCCTGCCGATACGTGACCTGCGCCTTGAGAAACAGCGCATCGGCGAAATTGGGGTTTGCAGCGAGGGCTTCATTGAGAGCCGTGACCGCTGCGCCCATGTCGTTGGTTGCGAGAAGTGCCCGCGCCAATTCCATGTTGACTTGCGGCACGCGGGGATAGGCGGCCTTCAGTTGCCGAATTTGCGCGATCGCCTGGCTGATGTTGGTTTGTGCAAGGCTCAGTCGTGCGCGGACAAGAAGGGCGCGGAAGTCGGTGGGCTCGAGGCTGAGGGTCTTCCCCACGAGCTGCGCACAATCCTCGAGCCGCGAATCCTCCAGCGCCATTGCGGACAGGACGCTCCAGGCAGGAACGAACTCGGGCGCTTTTTTCGTCAGGGCTTCAAGATCCCTGCGGGCCTGCGCCTTTTCACCCATGAGCACCCGGAACTCAGCGAAGTGGATTTGCGAGAACAGGTCGTCGGGAGCGGCCTTCAAACGTTTCTCGTAATGTTCACGGGCGAGCTCCCGATTGCCACGCATCAGGTAATAGTTGCCCATGGCGGCGTGGATGTGAGGTGACGACGGATTCAAAGCTTCGGCCGCCTTGAAAGCAGTTTCCGCCTTCTCGAATTCACGGCGGCGAACGCTGATGATTCCGCTGGCGAGTTCGAAGGCCGCTTTGTTTTCAGAACTGCGCAACCGTTCGAGAAGCGCGTTCAGCTCTGACTCCTGTTCGGTCGAAGTCATCGCAACCAGCGTGAGAACGGCTTCTTCGTTCGCGGGTTGCAATGCGAGGATTTCGGTGGCGATGGCAGTTGCGTTTGTGGCGTCATTGCCGTCCCTGTAGATCCGAAGAAGCGGCAGGAGAATATCGAGGTTCTTCCTGTCCTTTTCATATGCCTTGCGCAGGAATGCGTGGGCGCGGCGGGACTGGCCTTGCTTGAAATAGATCTGGCCGAGCCGCTGAATCGCGGTGTTGTGCTCTGGATCGAGTTTTGCCGCGTTTTGATATTCGATGGAAGCTTTGGGAAAGTCGCCAGCCTGGAAGTATTCATTGGCCTTTTCCAACGCGCGATCCCGCCGCGATTCCTTGGAGCACCCGGTGCTGAAAAGAGAAACCATCGTGATGCAGACAAAGAATCGGAAGAGCAGGGGACGACGCGCCAACAAGGTCAGACCAATCATGCTGGGAGCAAAGCGGAATCCGCGCATGAGGTCAATTCAGCGCTTTGGGGGAACGAGACCACGAGACGACAGGACGACGGGACGTCCGCCTTGCGCGCTTTCGCCCAAATCTCCCCACTTCCGAGCGCAGCCGGAGGAGGGGCCGGGGGAGGAGGCACTCGCGCCATTTTCAGCGAAGCAAAAGAACGCTGTTTCCCCACTCGTCGTTTTCTCTCCCTCCGTGGGCCGCCGAAATCGGCATCTTCCAGCTTTTCCACCTCGCGATATCGACGGTAGAGCTGTCGGTCAGCTTTACAAACACCTCATCTGGCTTTCCACGCTTTCGGTTTTCAACCTTTTGTAAACACCTGTGGATGTGGCGCTTAAGACATCGTTTACAATTGTTCAAACAAAGGCACCCATGCTGCTTAGGAGTAGGTGCGCTGTCGAACCAACAGCGGCAGAAGACTCACAATATGATTAAAACATCTTTAAAAGTGCTGGGCGCGGCATCGCTCTGCGTGATTGCCACCCAATCCGCCTCAGCCTTCACCGCCGTTTCAGCTCCTGCGACGGTCAATAACATCAATAACAATCCCGCACCCGGCGCCCAGGTTGGAGATCAATTCTCCATCGTGGGTGGCTCCTTTGCCGCCTACGTCCCTGGCCCTGGAGATCCGACCATCACTGGTGGCGACCTGAACCGGTATCGCTACAACATGGATGGAACCGTAGCCTCCGTGGCTGGTGCTGTAGTCGACTATACAGGCAGCTATCGGATTTTCTACGATTCAAACATTGACGGCCTCTTCAACGCTGGCGATTTCAGCTATTCGTTCGGAACGCTCGCAATGACAATCGATTTCAGTGGCGTTGGCCCGGCGTTCATTGCGAACGGCACGCTGCATCAGACTGCAGGTCCCGACGCAGGTTTCCCCAGTTCTGGTTTCCCTAACGCCGACGCAGAGTTTACCGGGACCTACACCGTGAATTCACTTGATGGTTCGACAGGAATCGTTCAAGGAACCATCACGAGCACGAGTGTCCCGGACGCTGGCAGCTCCCTCGTCCTGACGGGCATTGCCGCCTTGGGCATCGTTGCAGCTCGTCGCCGCATGGCCGCCTAAGCGGTCCATTCTCCTTCGAGACAAAAATTACAGCCGGCCGGGATGCCAATTCCGGCCGGTTTTTTCTTGGAACCGACCGTAAAACTTCTGAATCCCGGGTAGGTTCTTTTACATTCGGTCTCGAGGGCGATAACAGGCCTCGGCGTCTGGTCGACGCAAACAGCTGCACCGCAAAGGTTTCCAGACATTCTGACGTTAAACATAAGCTTGGCTCGCTACTTGCATAGGGCATTGAGCAACTAAACCCAGAAACAAATCCATGAACAAGAAACTACTTCTTCTCGCACTCGTCGGAACAATTTCGTCGGCGTCCGCCGATTCTTACAACCAGAATGTTACCGCAATCTTCGGAAGCGGAAATCCCAACACTGGCTGGACGACTGACACTGGCAGTGGCCTGACGCTCGCTCTCCGTGGCAAGAACCGCCATCCGGCAACGTCGACTGCCAATGTGAACGGCGTTTATTCGTTTGCGACAGGCACAATTCCGCCGGCCAACAATCGTGCGGTTTGGAATTGGGAATTTTCTGCCAGTTCCGGAACTGCTCCCCTTACCGCATATGACTACTACATTGGCATCGACATTGATGCGAGCCAGGGCGTGAACTATCAATACGTGAATGCGCTGACATTCTGGACTGATAACGAATTTGGAACCGCTGCAACGGCTAACGGAGCCGGTTTGACGCCTGCCCAAGGTGCTTTGGCTCCAAGCAATTACACCGTGTTCCAGAACTCCCAAAACATCGTCTTTGGGCCCGCCAACGGGAACCCGCTGATTGATGGAACCTACGAATACGAACTCTTCGCTGTCCAGGCAGGCGCCGGACTTGGCGGAGCACGTTTGGCTGAAGTTGACATTACTGTCGTGGTCGGTGCTGGTGGCGCGCGAGTTCCTGACGCTGGATCGACAGCGATGCTTTTGGGAACCGGCCTGCTCGGTCTCGCTGGCCTCCGCCGCAAGCTGTAAGGACGCATCGGGCAACGCTAAACATTTCAATATCAAAGGGCCGGAGCAATCCGGCCCTTTTTTTATGTACGACTCTTTAGGCGGGTTGATCCCCGGGGGAGATTGGTTGCGCCTGCCATCCTTCGCCGACAACAAACGGTCAACGGCGCTTCAACCTTTGATACTACTGAGTCTGTGATCCAACGCCTGCTCGAAGCTGACCAATTCGCGAATGAGCGAGTTGTAGCGAGAATAGGCATCACCGTCCTCCCGCTTGAGTTGTGCGTAAAGGGCATGTTCCGGGTCGGCAATAAACGCGAGCCCCTCGCAATCAAATATTCCGGTGCTGCAAAGGCGGGTCCTCGCGATGCTCACGAGACAGGCCGGAATCGAGAATTGATCCTGCTTCAAGTCCTCAAATCCTTTCCGGACAAGATGTTCCCCAGGAAGACCGCCGCAAATGTCGTCTGTGGTGTTCACGTTCGGAGAATGCAAGCTAAGGATTGGATTCGCAAAAGCGGCGCACTCGAGTCCGATACATATCGGCGTCGATGCCAGGATAACGAATCAATGACGATTCGATTTCCCGGAACAACTCCAGCAACCGTCGCTTTTCCACCAGAGCGTGTTTGATGAAGTTGGCCACATCTGCGAGGTCTCTGTCATGGCCGCGTTGCAGTTTGGCGAGAGCTTGTCCGTAGGGATCGTAGTGGTAGAACTCGACGTCGCGATGTCGGGCGATGAAGAGACTTCGGTCGCGCCATTTGGGCAGGGCCGGAATGAAGTCATCCGGGCTGGCCAGTTCAACGTTAACGTCGAGTTTGTTTTTGAGATAAGCGATGGCCTCGAAGAACCGTAACGGTTCCGGATCGGACTTGAGGTCAATGTCGATCGTTGACGACCTCCACCCGTGCAGCAGCGCGGTGGCGCCGCCAGTAAAGTAGATCCGTCCAGGGCTCTGGACTTCCGCTGAGAGGGCGGCCATAAACTGTTCCAGCTTTGGCTTGGTCGTTTCAGAGCGCATGTGCCGGTTCAAAAATGCGCGGATAAAACGGAGTTGGCAACACTATCCGGGCACCAACTGGGACCACGGGACCGCGGGACCGCGGGACCGCGGGACCACGGGACTACGGGACTGCGGGACTGCGGGACTGCGGGACTGCGGGACTGCGAGACTGCGAGACTGATGGTGGACGGATGGGCGGAGCGCGGCCCAATGCTGAAATGCTAAAAGCTGAAATGCCGGAAACCGAGCACCGAAGATCGAATTGGGATCGGGCCACACAATTTCAGACCTCTCAACCCTCAACCGCTCAACCAACGGCCAATAAAGGACTACTGGACTACAGGTCCACGGGACTACGGGACAACTAAGGACGGTAGACTGTGGATGGCTCTCCCAACATGCAACGACGGACAACTGACTGACAGCGGACACCCGGATAAAACCGAAGAAGGCCGGGATTTCTCCCGGCCTTCGACTAAAACACCGAAATGAGTTTGGTCGGTTTCTGATTAGGCCGCCATTTTGCGACGGATCAGGCCGAGGCCTGACAGCGCAGCACCGAGCAGCATCACCGTCGTTCCACCATCCGGAACGCCAGCGGCTGTTCCAGATTGAAACGAGAAGGTAACAGAGTCAGGGCTCGTAACGCCGATGGTCCATGTTCCGCTCGTAAGATCGTATCCAGGAGCGGAGATTGTGCCGGTTCCAAACAACGTCAAGCCGGTTCCGGTTTGAGAAGTAATGGAGACGGAGCTCAGCGTGAATGTGATGCCGTTAGCAACCCACAGTGGGCTCACGGGACTCGGCGACAGGACAGGGCTAAACTGGAAGTCGGTGAACAGGACCGTTGAGAACGACGGAATCAGGGCTCCGAGAGTGCCTGAACCAGTCACTGCAAACCCGCTGACGCCAGCATTGAAGTCCAAGCCGGTCGCGACGCTCACGGGAACGGTAGCATTCGCTGCATTAACGGTTCGCACAGGTCCGGCGAAATCAACGGTTCCGTCGATTTGTGCCGCATGGGCGCTCAAGCTGACCAACGCTGCGGTTGCTGCAATTAAAAGTGCTTTTTTCATAATATTTTGTTCTTAGTGTTTCGGTGTTCTCCTCCCATCTAGCGTCTGCCGTGCCAAGGTTTTAGACAGAGGATCCTGGCGGCGTAAGTTGCTGCATTGCAATGAGATCGAGTTGCGCTATGGAGAATCGCTCAGACAATGGAAATCGGGGTTTGTAAAGGCAGCCGACAAACGGACGGAGGGACTTGCGGATAAAAGCTGAAACGCTAAAAAGCTGAAATGCTGAAATCGGGAACCATCAACACTCGAACTACGGGGAAACGGAGGGTAGCCGAGGACCGACGACTGAGGACGGAGGACTGAGGACGGAGGACTGAGGACTGAGGACGGGACGACGGGACGAGGGGACTACGGGACTACAGGACGAGGGGATGTCGAGGGGGGAATGAAGGATCGGAGGATCACGAGGGAAGGGTGGAAAGTGGCGAGGGAGGGCGAACTGCGGAAGATGGAGGATAGAGCGTGGAGGGCGGGCAGGGGTCAAAAGCCAAAAAGCTGAAAAGCTGAAAAGCTGAAAGGCTGAGCGACGGGGCCCACGCTACTTTTTTTCGGCGACGGATGTTTCCAAAGTCCGCTTTGCCTCTTCAGCGAGGTTCGGAGACAAGTTCAGCGCTAATGCCTTGCGCAATGAATCCTGACACTCGGTGCGCTGCTTCAGGCTGTGTTGCGCCATTCCCAAGTAAAAGAAGACTTCACCGTCCTGGGGGCGTTTTAGCGACGATTCCTTCAGCAAAGAGGCGGCCCGGGAATAATCCTTCCGCGCGTAGCTCACGATACCCAGGGTCTTCGCGGCTTCAGGATCGCTCGGAAATGCGGTCCGTGCCTTCGCAGCAAATTCATTGGCCTTTGCAGAGCCAGGATTCTCGGCCGTATAGAGTTGCGCCAATTCTTTCGTCGCCGGCAGGAATCCAGGATATTGCTTCAGGATCTGCTCGAAGGTTTGAATTGCCGGAACAGATTCCCCGCGTTCCCGTTGCGCCATTCCCTTCAACGCCATCGCTGCAAGGTGATCGGGCTGATCTTTCAAAACTTCGTTAACCCGAGGCAAGGACTGCGTCACGCCGCCTTTTCCGTTCAATGACGCGGTGAGTTCAGCAAATAGCTTCGCTTCGTCCGCGCCGCTGAATCCCGGATTGGCCTCGAGCGCCTGGCGCATGGTGGTCTCTGCATTCGCAACGCGGCCGACGCTGAGTTGTGCCCATGCGAGGTCATACAGGACCTGCGAGTCACGCGGGAGTCGCTGCGATGCCTGTTGCAACAGGCTCAAGGCCCACGGATGGTCGCCGGAACGAAAGACTTCGCGTCCCAACGCGGCCGCCACTTGTGCATCGCCCGGCGACACTTTGTAGGTCTCCTTCAGGAGGTTCACCGCCTTGTCACGGGAGTCTGGATTCGCGGCATACAGCAACGCGAGCGGCTTCATGAGGGACGGGTTCCGCGGATTTTTCTGCAAGGCGTCCTCATAAAGAGCCACTGCTTTCGTGGTCGCTCCAGCGTGTTGATACAACTCGCCCAGCTTGATCAGCGTGACCAGATCTGACGGTTGTTGGCGAACTCGTTCCTCAAAGGCTGCTATGGTGCTCGCATCGGATTTGCTCGTGTCGAGGTTCAATGCCGCAAGTCGCTCTTGTGCGTCTTGCCTCCCAGCAAAGTCCTTGTCGAGGGCCAGGGCCCGTTGAAGTACCGTTTTCGCTTGGGTCGGTTGGTTCAGCATGTAATAGGTCAAACCAAGGTGGTACTGGATTTCCGGATCCTGAACGAGGGCGTCGGCGCTCTGCTGCAGAAATGAAAGTGCACCCGAGAAGTCACCTCGCAGGAACAAAACCCACCCGAGCGTATCGGCGACGAAAGGATCTGCCGGAGCGAGGTCGCGCGCACGGCGGGCTGCGGCAATGGCTTTGTCCAACTGTGGCAGTTTCGAAGAATACAAATGCGCGATATTGTTCAAAGCGGGGCTGAACTTGGGGTTGATTTCGAGCACGCGCTCGTAGGTGGCCACCGCTGCCTGGTAATCACCGGTATCCGACTGAATCACGCCCATTTGAAACAAAGCAGCGGCGTCGTTCGGATTTTGCTCAATGCTATTCTGCAGTTGTTTCAGTGCCTTGGCCGATTCCCCGGAATCGACGTAGAGTTTCGCCAGCAGCAGGTAGGGCGCGGAATATTCGGGCTGAATGGCAATCGCCTGTTGCAAGGCGGCTTCAACTTTGTTGGTTTCATTGAGCGCCCAGTGAACGCGTGCTAATAACACGGGGAGGACCGGCGATTTTGGCCACCGCTGCATCTTCTCTTGAATACGCGTGAGCGCCCGGCTGGGTGCATTATCGGAAAGATCCAGGTTGACCAATTGTTCGAAGGGTTGAAGGGCTTCCGGAGCCAGTTGAACTGCACGCTCGAATTCGCGGCGGGCGTCGGCAGATTTTTTCTGGCTGAGGTAAATGCTCCCGATCAGCATCGGGACCTGGGCATTGTCCGGGAACAGCCGTCGCAGTTGCTCGCCGCGTCGCAGCGCCTGTTCGGGTTCTCCATTGCGCATGTAGGCGTTGATCAACAGCAAGTGAGCCTCGACAAGCCCGGGCTTCCGTTCCAGCAACCGCGTCAGCGATGTAATGGCCACCGTGGGATTCTCGCGCCGAATGTCCAGCTGTGCCTGCAGCAAGAGTGCCTCTTCGTTTTCTGGGTCAAGCACCAGGGACTGCGCCAAAGCTTTCGCTGCGGCAACATCGTTTCCTTTGAGAAGATAGGCGGCCGCAAGGTAAAAGTGCACCTTCGGCGCCTTGGGAAAGTCTACCGCCATTTTATCGAATGCGGCGATCGCCATCTCGGGTTCCTGCTGTGCGAGCTTCAATCGCCCGTCCAGCAGCGCCGCGTTAAAATCCTCCGGAGCGACCGTGCGCGCGCGGGACACGGCACGCGCACAGTTTGTGAGTTGATTCTGGGAGAGTTCCAGTTCGCCCAATGCGACCCAGGCGGGCAGATAGTCAGGAGTCGCTTCAGTGATCGATGTGAGAATTTGTCGTCCCTGCTCCACCTGCCCCGCCTTGGCGAGAAGATCGGCATAGCGCACGGGGAAGTTGGCACGCGGCGGAGCTGATTCCGAAGCCCGTTTGAACGCGCTGAGTGCGTTGGTGACATCCTGATGGGCGAGATGCCAGGATCCCAGGGCCATTTGCGCAGGTCCGAATCTGGGATCCGCCGCCGCCGCGCGGGTCAACGTATGAGAAACGGATTGTGTGTTTCCCGCCCGGGCCTGAATAACCGCGAGAGCCGTCAGGAGTGGCGCGGTATCACCAGCGGTTTTTCGCGCTTGTTCCAGTGCCTCCGTGGCTGCTGCCAGGTGATTTGTGGTTCGGACCGCCTCGGCCATCACAATAGCGGCTCCGGCGTTGGTGGGATTCGAACGAAGAAGATTTAACGATCCGTCGAAAGCAGCATTAGCGTTGCCGACGGCGAGTTGTACCTCCGCTGCCTTCAACTGAATTTCCGGGTCGGCCGGGTGGGTTTCGGCTGCACGTGTGAGAAGGGGGTAGGCGCGTGCAATGCGGCCGCTCGAATGATAGATCAAGGCGAGTTGCTTGATGGCATGCGTGTTTTTCCCGTCCAGGCGCAATGCATTGATATACTCAATCTCCGCCTCGCTATATTTGCCTGCGCCGAAGTACTGATCCGCCCTTTGCAGATGCCGGTCTCCACGCGCGGCCTTGGAGCACCCGGTGGAAACTCCCATGAGCCCGACGATGAGCGGCAACAGCAGGAACCGATGCATGAAGTCAAACATAGGTGGTTGATGAGTTGTCGCGAGTATAAGGTGCCGCGAGGCGTCCACAAGCGCCTTTCTTTGGGCATCAGTCGTCGCGGAGGAAAGGACTGAAGGACGAAAGGACCAAGGGACTAAAGGACTAAGGGACTAAAGGACTAAGGGACTAAAGACTGGGGACAGAGGGGGCCAAAAGCTGAAACGCTCAAATGCTAAAAGCTGAAACTCCAAAGGATCAACATTCAACATCCCCTTGCCTGCGACGTGAGGAGCGGGAGGGGGGCTGGGGGAGCGGGTGGTTTGGTCTGGTCCCTCCTTCGACCTTTGAAACTGAGAAAGAGTGCCTCCTCTCCTCGGCCCTCTCGTCCACTCCGAGTGGATCCGAGTGGAAGAGAGGGGGGTGACGGGAAACTGCACGGACAGGGCCAAAAGCTAAAATGCTAAAAGCTGAAACTCCGAAGGATCAACATTCAACCTCCCCTCGCCTGCGACGTGAGGAGCGGGAGAGGGGCTGGGGAAGAGGGTGTTTTGATCCGTTCCCTCCTTCGACCTTTGAAGCTGAGAAAGGGCGCCTCCTCTCCCCGGCCCTCTCCTCCACTCCCGAGTGGAAGAGAGGGGGTGTGACGGGAAACCGCACGGACAGGGGCCGAAAGCTGAAGAGCTGAAAGAGCAGGGACTAAAGGACGACGGACTACGGGACGACGGAGGACTGAGGACTGACGACGGAGGACTGAGGACTGAGGACTGAGGACGGCCAAATGCTGAAAAGCTAAAAGGCTAAAAAGCTGAAATCTCCGACTCAACAGGGCCACGACGGATCTTTCCACCTTCTATCCTCTGTTCTCTAATCTCTAATCTCTATCGTCCGGCTCCGATTCCTCCATCATCTGACATCCATTATCGACAGGCAGTCCCCTTTCAGCGTTTCAGCTTTTTAGCGTTTCAGCGTTTGGCCTGAGCCCGCGCCTCTCCCAGCGCCGGAGGAGCCAGAGGATCAGAAAGAACGGAATGAGCGACAGCGCGAAGAAAACGGGTCCGCCTCGCCTGTGCAGCGCCGAGTGTATGAAGTTGGGATCTACATGCACGCAGAGCATCGCCAGTACAAAGATGCGGAATGCGTTCCTGACAATGCCCAACCCGAGGACCAGGGCTCCGAAGAACAACTTGCTCGACGTCCGCCGGAGGAAGAAATATCCGGCAAGCAAACCTGTCATGAACAGCACCAGGCTCGATCGGATGCCACTGCATTCGGGCGCCACCTGAAGGCTAATGTTCGGAAGCGTGAACAGAGTTCCATCGCGCAGGATGGGCGTTCCGGAGAGTTGAATGAACCAGTGTGACACGTCCGCGGAACCGTGCTGGAGTGCTGCTTCCAACCAATGTTCCACCGCCTGAGGAAAGGGAACCATGAAAATCATGAACACAAGCGGGAACATCATTTTTTGGCAGAATCCCCGCCCCAGGCTGTATAAGCATGCACTCCAAACCAGGCAAACGAAGCTCAACGTCAGCCACGCAATTCGATCCTGCGTCGGTGCGTTCCAACCGGTTTTCAGCCGGACAAAATAAGCGATGAGCACAGTGACCGCGGCCACGCATGGAATCAAAAACATCCGATCGCCGCTATGCAGCGCGGGCCAACAATCCCGGCTGGTGCGAATCAGATACACCGTGATCGCAGGCACCAGAAGCACGTGGGAAAAGAGGTCTTTTCCGAACGAGAACCTAGCCAGCTCATAAAGAGGCAGAATATACGCAACGACGAGAACACAGATTATACCTGCCAGGAGTTTCCAAGGGTCGGAACCCCAAGTTGAGACTGGCAGTGGAACTGCGCGAGGGGTGGCGTCGTTTCCAGAACGTCGCGTTAAATTGGCCATAAATGGACGCATTGCTTCACAGGTGAGTCAGTAACCAAAGGAGAACGAAAACCCTGTCTGGTTGCTGGCGTAATCGAAACCCGAGGAGTTGGAAAGGTTTTCGCTGCGAGCGTAGAAAACTGAAAAACTTCCCCGGCGATAGACCGCGGTGCTCAACGAGGCACGATACGCGAGATTCTCGTCTTTTCGCGACGTTGACACGGCCGACGTGGTCGCCTCGTAGTCCGTGGTTGTGTAGCTGGCGCTCATGTTCAAAGCCAGGCGATTGAAGATTTGTTGCGTAAACGTCGCCGTGACCGACGTGTTTTCTGTCACTTGATTCCGAAAAAACGAAGTGCTGATATTCCGACTTGCCGCCAGGCCCAATGTCGTTCGTTCTGTCGCAGCATACGACACCGACAAACCAAACAAGGGGTTGATCAGACTTCCTTTGTCGGTATCGAGGAACTGCCGGATTTCAACTCCGGCGTTCAGCGAAGCGGATAGTTTCTGCGAAAGTCCAAAAGTGATTCTTCCTTGCAGTTGTTCATGAGTCATGTCAGTGCCGGAACTTACGTCGACGTACCCGGCGCCCACGCCTCCGGCCAGCGAAATTCGAGGAGCGAGATGGTAATTCAACCAATTCATCGTCGACCAGGAGCGGCTCCCTCCCTGCGCATCCTCGTAGCCGCTTTGATCGGCGATGCTTTGAGAAACCTGAAGCTGCAGCGACCAGTCGCGACCTATGGCACGCGCCGCTGAGAGCGAAGTGGAGATATGTTTTTGATCGGTCTGTGTGGCTGTTTCACTGCGAGACTCGGAACTCATGGAAAAGTTCTGGCCCAAAGAAAAACTCCAGATGTCAAATTGAGCATTGCCGGACAATGACGCTGTATGTTGCAGCCGATCATCCAGTTCCTCGTTCGAGTAAAAGACCAATGAAGGGGTATAGCTTGCAACCCATCGTCTTCCGATGTTGATGCTGATGCTCGGGGTGACAGACTGAACAATGGAATCCTCTTGTCGCCCTCCGCGGATCGGCATTCCCGTGCTGTGCGTGAAAGTGTAGGAAACAGACGGGTGCAAGGTGAACGGGCCCCAGACCAGCGGATTAAAATTGCGCGGTGTACTCGCCGAAGATTCCATCGCGTCGTCAGGGTCAGCGCCCGGTTCGCGGTCTTCTTCGGGTGCGGGGTCGAAGTTGACTGAAATTGGCGCGTTGACCACGGGTGGCGGAGCCACGAGCACTGGTTGAGCGAGAGCCCGGGGTAAAGCGAGGATGGTGTAAACCAGGGCTAGCCAGGCGGGATAGCGCGGACCTGGCGCCGATCGTCGAACCTTTCGTCGCAAATTCTGAGAAACCGAAACGCGGATCCGCTGATGGGAGGGAAACGTGCGCGAGTGGGGAAGGTTCATGAGGAGGAAAATGGTGAAACGCGGAAACGCTGAAAAGCTAAAACTCTGGACTGCAGGTTATGGTGCCTCGAGTTCTCCCTCGCGTGCAGCTCTCAGCATTTTAGATTTTAGCGTTTAGATTTTTTCACCGTTACGCCTTCCAGACGCGCGCCTTGCCCGTGATCCCCGCCATGGCGTTGCGTGTATCGACAATGCACGTCGACCAGTCCGACAGTTCCTGGTAGTTCACGTTGGTGTGCTTGGTGGAGATCAGGACGAGGTCATAGTTTTCAATCGTTTTCTGATCCCAGCCAATGGACTTGGTTCCAGTCCAATGTGCATGCTCGCGCGTTGGACGGATGACGGGAACATACGGATCGTAATAGTCGATCGTAGCGCCGCGCTGTTTGAGCATTTCCATGAGCACATAACTGGGCGACTCGCGTTCATCATCGACATCGGCCTTGTAGGCGAGCCCGATTACCAGGATTCGGCTGCCGTTAACTGGTTTCCTGGCTTCGTTCAACGCCTCGGCAACACGATGGACAACGTATTCCGGCATCGCCGAATTGATCTCCCCCGCGAGCTCGATGAAACGTGTGTTTTGCCCGTATTCGCGCGCTTTCCAGGCCAGGTAGAACGGATCGATTGGAATGCAATGTCCGCCGAGACCGGGACCGGGATAAAACGGCATGAAGCCGAAGGGCTTGGTTTTCGCTGCGTTGATGACGTCCCAGATATCGATGCCCATCGCGGTGTAGACAACCTTCAATTCATTCACCAGCGCGATGTTTACCCCTCGAAAAATATTCTCCAGCAACTTGGTCGCTTCGGCCACCCGGCAGGAAGAAACCGGAACGAGAGTCTTGATCGCCTTGGAATAGAGTTCCCTGGTTTTTTCAAGACAGGCGGGTGTGTAGCCGCCGATCACTTTGGGAATGTCCGCCACTTTGCTTTCGAAATTACCGGGGTCCTCGCGTTCCGGAGAAAATGCCAGATGGAAATCCACGCCAGCCTTAAGCTTCGAGGTCTTCTCAAGGACATTCCGAAGGTCTTCGTCGGTAGTGCCCGGGTAGGTTGTGGATTCGAGCACCACTAGACTGCCTTGCCTCAAATGCGGGGCGATCGTCCGTCCTGTCTCAAGGACATATGAAATGTCGGGCTCGCGATTCTTGTTCAGCGGGGTCGGAACGCAGATGATCACAGCATCCACTTCGCGGACGCGGTGGAAATCAGTCGTCGCAGAGAAACGGTTCGCCCGGATGCACTCGTCAATGTGAGACGTGGCAATGTGCTGGATGTAGCTTTCCGCACGGTTCAGGGAATCGACTTTGGCGCGGTCGATATCGAAGCCAAGCACGGAAACCCCGGATCGCGCAAATTGCAACGATAGGGGCAAGCCAACAAAACCCAGTCCGACGACTCCAACATTCATGCGTTGCGAAAACGATCAGCCCCCGGAAGCGGCCGATGCAGAACGGAGTTGAGGCTCCGCTAATTCCGAACTCGGCAGGCGACCACTTGCAAGATCCGCAAACAAGGTGTTCAGACGCTGGCGCGCTTGATCGGAATTGAGCGCAAGTTTTGGGCGAACACCCTCGCGCGAGCGATAAAGTTCCAGCACGCGCGCCAATGCCTCGTCCGTGGTCAGGCTCCGCGCATCCGCCACCCATTCAGCCATCCCAACGCTTTCGAAAACGCCGCGGAACTTCATGCTGTACGCAACGCCCACGCAAGGGATCCCCTGCGAGAGTGCGGCGATGCACGAATGCATTCGCGAGCCGACGAAGAAATCACACAAACCGATGACGCCCTTGATATGATGCGCGTCGTATTCCGCAGTGACGATCCGCACGCGGTTTCTGACCCCTTCCGGCAGGGCATCGCGCACCTGGAAGCACGCATCGTTGTCGCTCTCCACGTTTCCTTTGGGTGCATACGTGTGCGGCACCAGCCAGATTTCCCCGGGCTGTTCCTTAGCCAGAGCCAACAACAGTTCCTTGAGAAACCGGGGATAGTTCATCTTCAGGCCAAACATGTTTTGGCGGTTGTATCCACCGTTGAACATCAAACCGTTCACGTTCACGCCGACAATGGGACTTGAACGCGCAACGGACGATGGTGGAGAAGGGGGATCCAGTTGAATGTTCTCAGGCACCACGGGTTCCAGAGAAAACGCAACATCAGGCGAGAGGAGAACCGTTTTGCAATTGCCGACAAGCCCTTGCGCGACGCGTTTGCTTTCCAAGTCCCGCGCAATGATCACGGAAGAGCGAAGAAGAAGAAACCGCGCGAGAACGCGGGCGACGCGACTTTTGTACGGGCCGTAGGTTTGCGGAAATTGGATGATTTCCCCACGGACCAGGATGACCACCCACTGCATGACGAATCCCCACAGGAACCGTTGCAAACCGTAGATATCACTGAAGCTATCGCCACCGCGAATGTCACCGACCAATCTCGCGGTCACAGCAATGTGGATCCATGGATTGGCGTCCTGCAGACGCTTTCGTAATCGTTGGATTGGAACAAACCGGTAAATGAGCGCCATCACGAGAATCCACAGCAGGTGCTCCTTTCGTGCCCTTGGCGACAGGCGGCAATTGGCGACCGCTACTTGTTGTGTCTCGCCGTCGACCCGGAAAGTCGCTGGCAGGTTATCCTTATGGCCCAGCAGCAGCACCAGATTGCGGGATTGGAATGCCCGGGCACATAAACTCATTGTCGACGCTCCGAGCGCCAGCACCCCGCAGTTGCGCGAGCTGATTGGAGTGCCCATCACCGCGATGAATGGGTCCGATTTGGTTCTCACAGATTGGCCGTCACAGAGGGTTGTCGGGCAGACCGCGTGCGAACCCGTATTGCCGTTGAATGATCCAGTTTCAGCGGGCGATACAGTTTGCGCTGCACGATGCGGCGGATTGTCCCGGCCACCGACCGGACCTTCTCGCCAAATGACAATCGGAGCCAGCAGCGAAAGAGATGCGCATTCTTGAATTGCGGCGTGGGAGCGCCGAAACATCGCAGACTCAGCAGTCTACCCCACGTAGACGCCTTCTTCCTTGCCAGGTAACCCTGGGACTTGACCAACTTCCATGCTTCAGCGCGCGAGACTTTCAAATAACCCGCTTCGATCGCGCGTTGGAGGAGCTGTCGGCCGCGATTCGTCCGGACCACGAGTAGTGAGAACCCTGGATTCTCCCCGTCGGGTTGCTCGTACCACGGATCGCCGCAACTGATGTCGGCGAGTTCGCCCGTTCCATCCGGCCACATATGCACGGACCAGGGGCGAAACGATTGCAGGCGACGCCAGCTATCACGATAAGGGATCTTTTGAAACGGCTCGGTCTCGCCATGGCGTATCGGTGCAAAATGTCCCGGCCAGCCATAACCGCGGTAGCGGAGGTCTTTGATGCCAGAAGGGCTCAGACCCATGCCCTCCAGCAGCGCCACGGTTCCCGCGGTTGAGGGACTCTCGGCGCAGAAGAAGGACAACGTGAGTCCAACGTTTCTCGCAAGTTGCGGTTTCAGCGCCTCGGCTCGCCGCAGGGCTGCAATCTCCGAAGGCTTTCCGATGACAACACATGGGGCGGGCGCGTCCTCAACCCACTCCAGATGGTCGCAAACAGAAGCGGGTGAATAACGCGATCCGGTGGCAGAAATTAGTTCTTCCCGGCTCCGGCTGAGGCGCGTCCAATTTCGCACGGGATCGTCGGGATCCTGGCCGATGTGAAGAACGCCGTGCATTCCCTTCTGCTCCAGGCAAAACGCTGCAAGCGCAGTGAGCACGCCACCGGAAGAACCCTTGAAGCGGATTTCGGGATCCGTGGCGTGTCCCTCCCACACCTCCAGAACTTCCCCCCAATCATGTCGATATTCTGGCGCAGCCAGTGCCGGGTCGCTCACGACACGTTCGGAGTCCTCAGGGGGAAGAGTGAAGTTCGTATGCACTGCGGGACATACGTCCAGGCATAGACGGCATGAGGCGCAGTCGGTTTCCTTCACGACAGGACGGATTCCCTCGTTTAGGAAATCCCAAAGCTCCACCTTTTCCTCAGGGCAAATGTAAGCGCAGGCGCCGCAACCTATGCACAGGCGCCAATCGACCACATCGCGCAGCTTGGTAATTTTCGTCATGTAGTTTCAAAAACGAGCGGAACCACGGTATGTCGTTGGATTACTTTGGTCCATCCCAGGAGCCGGAAAGTCATGACTGAGAGAGATTGGCGATGCGCCCTTGCCCGGACGGAACTCGCGCGAGCGCGCTCTCCATTTTATCCGCAGCCCGGCTCCACGTGAACGACTGCGCCGTTTCCAGTGCGCCCGCAGCCAACCGTTGGGCAAGCGAATCGTTCTTCAAAACGCTGTCGATCTGCTCGAGGAACGCCGGGAGATCGCCCCGCTGAACGACAAGCCCATTTTCATTGTGCCGAAGGATTTCAAGGCTGCCATCGTTGTCGGTGCTGATCACGATGCAACCGCATGCCATGGCTTCCAGCACGACTCCCGGAAGGCCTTCCGTTCGGCTCGTGAGCAGCCAAATGCGGCAGCGATTGTAAATGTTTCTCGCCGCTGCAACCGATGGGAGCCGTGTGTAGTTTACATGCCGCAGGCGCCGGGGCTGGCGTTCAGTACTGAACACGATTTGCGGGATTTCAGGCCACCGCTGTCGCACCATTTCGAGCAACGCCAGCATGTCTTCCGGGGCCTTGTTGGGATGGCTGTTGAAAACGGCTCCGATTCCCGTCCGGGAGACTCCCGCTTCTGGAAAATATTGCTGCGTATCTATTCCATTCGGCACGACGGCGATTACCGGTTCACCGCTCATTTCTTCGAGCCTTGCCACCAGGGTGTTCGACACCGTGATCGTCGGCATGGACCCTCGCCACGCCTGGTCCTGAAGCGGATTCGGCTTCGCGGGGAAGCCGTGGTTGAATCGCAGTTTTGTCACAGGCTTGGCGAGCGCGCGAACGTCCGGAACGCTGTAAGTTCCAACCGCGATTACGATTTCGTCCTCCCGGAAATCCAGTTCGTCAAGAGTGTCGTAGAACGCAACGGTGCCTGTGAACTCATGCAGGAAACCCGCTGTCGTTGCTTGTCCCTGCCAGAATGCCGCCAGACGGCCGATCTTGCTGCGCATCGTCTCCCGCTTGTTCGGGCAGGCAATCCGAACGGAATAGCCGCGCTGGAGCAACAGGTTGGCCATGATGACGGTGACGCGAACGCCCCCCGACCGGCCGTCGCCCGGCAGCACAAATGTCAAAGCGCGCTGTGCCCGGTCTTCACCATCAGAGTTCACGAGAGAATGCATGCGCGCGCTCAACGAATGAGACCCCGCCGTCGCTGCGCGATCTTCTGAAGGAGCTTCAATACCGGTTTCCCTCCAATCCCCGCCGCTGTTGCTTTAATCCGGCTATGGCGGGCGGGGAACGTTCGCGCCGCTTCAGAAAAGTGAATCCGTGCCGTGCTGGCGTTTCCACTGAAGGTCAACGCGGTCCCAAGATCGAAGAGGTGCGTTGCCAGTCCCGTTCGCACTACCTGAAGTTCGGCGGGCGTG
Source organism: Verrucomicrobiia bacterium (assembly GCA_035629175.1). Taxonomy (NCBI): domain Bacteria; kingdom Pseudomonadati; phylum Verrucomicrobiota; class Verrucomicrobiia; species Verrucomicrobiia bacterium. The sequence continues at coordinate 51,591 of DASPIL010000031.1, forward strand.
ATGTTTGGATGATTGAGGGCTTCGCGATGAATTCGAATCAGGGCCTCACATCGCGTCACCGGCTTGGAACGCCAGTCGTCGGACATGGCGCTCGTGTTTTGTCGTCGGATCAAGCGCAGGGCAGGGCGTTCATCGACGATCCATTGTGCCTGCCGCGCGAGGCGCACAAACAAGTCCATGTCTTCATAAAACGTTTTCCGAAACAGCCCGATCTCCTGCAGAGTTTTGCGGCGGGCAACCAATGACTGCGCGAAAAAGCAGCCGCGCAGCACCCAGGTCAGCGGCCGTTCCAGTTTCATTAGCTGACCCGACTCCACCCCGCGAATTTTGAACAGGTTTAGTTCGGGCCCGTCCTGCGCGACAATCGCGGTGTTTGTGAGGTGAGCATCCGCCGTGGGATGTTTCTCGATGCTCGCCGACGCAATTGCTAGCCGATCAGGAGCGTATTCGTCGTCGTCATCAAGAAATGAAACCCATTCTGACCGAGCTGCCTGGATTCCCGTGTTTCGCGCCGCACTCAACCCGCCGTTTTCCTGCCGGATCACCCGGATTCGATCCGCGAATTTTGCAAGCACTGCGGATGTATCGTCAGTGGAACCGTCGTCGACGACGATGATTTCAGAAGGGGGATGCGTTTGCGAGAGGACGCTGCGGATGGCAAGCGCGACAAGTTGCGAACGATTGAACGTCGGAATGACAACGCAGATGGATCGATCAGTGGACACGGCGAAAGCGGAATTAGCGTCGAAACGAGTGGACCAGCTCTATTTCAAAGCAGTTTCAATGAACTGCTGCGAAACCTTTATTTGCTCCTGCAGAGCGGCACGGGATCGGTTCCAATCAATAGGCTGGATGGCCAGGGCGGCTGCCGCTTCAGGTGAAGGGGAGTCCAACAGGCAACGCGAAGACAAATGCATCCAATCCAGCATAGTGGCTACTTTGATTCGCCGTCCCGGGGTTGGGATGGAAATGAAGGGCCGTTCGAATTTGGCGGCGATCGCCGTTCCATGGAAATAGCTGGTAACGACGAAAGACGCGTGGCGAAACCATGACAGCCACTCGGCGGGTCCGGGGGAAGGAATCCGCTTTGTTGCCTGGTGACAGGGATATTGCAAAGAGACGACCGTCTTCAGCCCGGTTGCCTCGATGATCTTCTGGAGAGCCGGACCAAGCCCGCGCGTGAAGTCGCCGAACACCAGAAGATAGGGTTCGCTCAGCGGCGGCTTGGGATCGATCAAATCCCCAAAGTCGCAAAGGAAGACGGGATCGACCACCTGAACGGGGACACTGGGAGAGAGTGGCGCCACGAGGTTCGCCGTGTGCGAATCGCGCACACCCACATGATCGAAGTCCGCCAATGCGTTCTTAACCTGCGATTCGAACTCACCGAAGGCTGTGGTTCCGCCCGAACTTGCGGCATAACTGATCTTCCGTTGTCCGTTCACCGGAAAGTTCAGGAAGAACATGGGATCGAAATATTGGACCGGCCCCGTGAACCAAACCTGATCGCTGCCTGCGATAAAGGCGTCGTAATTGCCAACGTCCGGGATGAATTCATCAACCGAACGATATCTTCGCGGGCTGAGCGGCAACTGGCTTTCCACGAACCGCGTGTTTCGGCGCAGGCGGATCCAATGGTTGACGGGCGGCGGCAACTTCCAGCGCAAGCGATACATCTCTTCAAGTTGCGGCTGTCGATAATCAATCGTATGAACCGTCCGCCCGGTTTTCTGAAGGTAGGTTGCCAGGGCGTAGGCTTGGAGAACCGCCCCGTAATTGGGAACGGAATGAACAGTAATGATGCCGACTTTCATGAAAGAGCGGCATCAGCCAACTTCGGATTCAATGCTAGGCAATGATCGACTGTCGCAGCGATCGTAGGGGCAATGGATTCCCACGAATAGCGTGTGTTGAACAACCTCCATCCAGCCTCCGCGAGGCGATTTCCCAGGGCCGGATCCAGCAGGATACGCTGGCAGGCGATCGCAAACTCCGAACTACTTTCTGCAATCAGCGCTTCGCACCCGTGAGAGACATCGTATCCTCGGGCGCCGTGAGGAGTCATCACGATTGGCACTCGCCGCGCCAGCCCTTCAGCGACTTTCAGGTGCGTACCTCCGCCAAGACGGGTGGGGACAATCATTCCCGACCAGGTCGCCATCTCCTGTGCCACATCGTGGACAAAGCCCAGCCCCTTGATCTGCGGGACGTTCAACTTTTGCGAGAGGGAGTCGCTGCCTTTTCCAACCAAACGGAGCTCGGCCGATGGAACCTTGCTGCGAACGTGCGGCCAGACCTCGCTCGCGAACCATTTCAAGCCGTCCAGATTCGGAAGGTGCTCAAAATGTCCAATCATTCCAAGCCGCGGCTGCCCTGGGACGATACTTCTGGGCGCGACCGATTCCGGCGTGGCGAACCCATTCGGCACGACGTGAACGCGCGGGTCATTGTCGAAGTGCTCGCGATCGCTTTCCTTGCACACGGTGAGGACATCGAAGCGATCCAGACACAACCTCTCGCGACGCTTTTCGGCAAAAGCGTTCCGCCAGCGTTTGAGCTTCGCACCGACAGTGGCAGCCTGCGCCGCGGCGAGGGTGTGGTATCGGCTCGGTATGTCATCCACATCCATCACTGACCTGTTCCAATGAAGCCGCTGAAACGAATTGGCGATTTTGAGCGTATGAATCCACGTGACATCGCGCTGGCGAATCAGGTCATCGACAAACTCCCGGTCCGACGGGGCAACCTGGACCGCGTTGGAGTTTAAATATTGGGGATCCAGAACCTGGCGAACGCGCCCGGAAAAGCCCACGTGCGGCCAGGGTTGATACGTGATGGTTCGCGCAACGTCGAATTCCGCCTTTGCTTGTGCGATCTGTTCCTTGGACCACGGACGATTCGAAATTCCAACTATCGTCACCTGTCCAAGGCTGTGAAGCGTCTTCGCGATTTGCCGGGTTCTGACGCCGGCTCCGCTGTTTCCCAGCGGAGGTGCTGTGCAAAGAAAAAGAATCGATGGCCTCATCGGCTGCCTCTCCCATTGGCCATCGCCGGTGACGGACAAACGGTCGAAGCCGGTTCTGCCTGGACCTCAGCCGTTCCGGAAACGGCGTAACGAGCGGGACCTTTTCGCTGGACCAGATATTCGCGGCAAAACGCCCTCATTTCCTCCTGACGGATGACTTCGATCGACGGCAAGCGGCCCGCCAATCGGCCGTTCCGATCCAGGATTCGCGCCCAGGCGAGTTGGAGCTCAGCCCAGGTCAACCGGGGCACGATCATGCGCGAACGTTGCTGCTTCCAATGATGAAAGATATAGGCGCGGGATCTTCCCATTTTGCGCGCCAGTGTGAGCAGCGAATCCCGCGTCAGTCGTGTTGTGTCAAAATGATGTTCCACGGCAACGTCCAACGATCCCTTCAAACGAAAACCCGCCGCCGTCATTTGCCAGGAGAACAGGGCTTCATCAAAGAACCCGAGTGCACCGGGTCCGAGTTGCGTATCGAAGGCCCGGACTTTACTCAATACGCGACGATGAAACGCCATGTTCGCCCCGATCATGTTCACTGGTTTTTCGGGATCGAGATAGTCGCTCGAAGCGAACCAGGCGCGCAACAGGACGAGGGGCGGGCGCGACATGCGATGGGCGATGTGCGGAGGAAAGACAATTCCGCCGGCAACGGCATCACAGCGTCCGTCTGCGATCGGCCGGCACATGCCCTCGATCCAATTGGACGGAACCCGGACGTCATCGTCGGTGAACACGATAACGTCGCCTGTGGCTTCCTTAAGGCCGCGATTTCGGGCGAAGCATTGCCCGGGCGTCGGCTCCATCACGTGGCGGAGGCGGAGATTGTTGCAGACGGCATTTTGCAAGACCTGCGAGGTGTGATCGGTGGAGCCATTGTCCACGACCAACAATTCGGCGGACCAACCGGCAGGAATTTCCGCAGATGCGATCGATTGCAGTGTCATGCGCAAGCTGTCCGCCCGGTCGCGCGTGCAAATGATGATGGAAATGGTCACGATGGAATAACGGAAATCCAGTGGAGCATACTACGGTCAACGAACCAGTCTTTTGAGCCGGGCGGGGAGGGACCGCGCGGATTTGCGCAGCCGCATGGAAGCGGGTGCAAACAAGTTCCAGAATTCAAAATTCGCATTGGCGGCTTCGATGTCGCCCCTGCTGTTGTAGAACTGGAAGCGCTTCCACGCGATCTCACAGATTTCGCGTGCCCCCTTTTTTGGGTCGAACCTCTGATGCCGTTCCGAAAAGATTCGATGGAGGCGTTGCAGGTCGCGCAAACCCTCCGCAGTGCGACTCAACCGGCTCGATTGGTTAACGTCCGTCATGCGGTAAGCCGCAAGAATTTCCGGCAGAACCACGCCGCCTCCCTTGCTGATGACCCGCGTCCACATCTCACAGTCGAGCGAGAAGGTCAGGTCGTTTCGAAATCCACCGTGTGCCTCATAAAATGAACGCCTGACGACGATTGCCGGGCATTGAATCGGAGTGGTGTAAAAGAAGTCTTCAACAGCAGTCCCGCCTGTTTCCAGGTCCGGAATTCTCGGCGTTGTCGTTTTCGACACACCCGCGGAATCGACCAGATGCGCGCGTGTGGCCATCAGGTTTACGGAAGGGTGCGCTTCCGCCGCCCGCCCCAACGCTGCATAGAATCCGGGCAGGATGTAATCGTCCTGATGCAGCAGGTGAACCCAGGTGCCGCGTGCGCGTTCGATGCAGTAGTTCCAACAACCCGCGAGCCCAAGATTCTTCGGGGTGCGGCTGTAGCCGATGCGATCTCCTGCAATTCGTCGCACCCATTCCTGGACGGATACTGTTGGTGAACAATCGTCCACCACTTCAATCTGCATTTCGGCCGGCGAAAGCGATTGTTGCAGAACGCTGTCCAAGGCCTGCTTGAACCACTCTGCGGGCGGATTGTACGCGGGGATCATCACCGACCAAACCGGCCGCGTAAGCTCATTTGTTGAATGCGCAACCATTCTTATTACGGCATTGCCAGCGTCGCCTTGTGAGTTGCCGGGCCGTTCTGCACCGTGATATCCGCACGGTTGCTTTTCATGCCGGGGATTCTCCGGAAATCTTCCAGAGTCCGGGATAATTCATTCGTTAATCGCGCCATTCCGGATGCCGCGGCCCAATGGTTTTCCACGTGGCGCCGGGCATTCGCTCCCTCCTCCCGCGCAAGTTCCCTTGACCCTGTGAGCTCAGCCACAAGCCGCCCGAGTTCGTCGGGGTCGAAGTGATTCACGAGTCGGCCATTGGCTCCGTGGTGGATGGACTCGCGCAACCCGCCTTCTGCGATACCGACGACACTCGTCCCGCAGGCGTTGGCTTCGAGCGGTGCCAAACCAAATGGCTCCAAGCGCGGCGTGTAAAGCAGGACGCTGGCGCGGCTCAGGATCGACACCAATTCCGCATCGGGAACGCGGATCCTGGTCTCCCAACGCACCTGAAGCGAGCGCGCAAGGTCCGCGAGGGATTTCGCATACCCTGAACTGGGAGACATGTTGCCGATCCACAGAAATGGCGGACGCGCGGCGTCGGGAATCGTCGCCAGCGCACGCAACGCCCGGTCGGGACCCTTGGCCGCATACAGACCTCCGAGCCCGACAACAAAGCCTTCCTTCGGTTCTCCCGTAGGCTTGAAGCCTTTCACATCGACGCCCAGATAACAGACGCGGCTTTCCAGTCCATACGTTCGCAACACGGTTTCCCGGCTGAAAAGAGAATTCACCAGGATTGTGGAAAATGCTTTCGCATTTCTGATTTCCTCCCTCACCTGGAGCCGCAGCGCGCGTTTGCCGAGCAGGTCAGCGAGTTGCGACTTGAAGTAACGACTGCGTGATTGACCTGCGCGCTCGGGAAGCGCCGCCCATGGAAAACCGGCTCCGTGCTGCGAGCCCGGCATGCATTCGTACAAATGCCGAAAAGGTTCCCCGAGATAAATGACGGAAGGAATCTGAACATGCCGCGCGATGGGCGATACTGCGAAGGCGGCACACGAATTCGCGAATAATAGATCGAAGCCTTTTGATTGGATGTCAGCGGCGCACAAAAGGCAATGTTCATCCATCGCTCCCAAACGCGCGGTCATCGCGCTGACGGGCCGCCATCGCACCTTCCTGCCCCCCGCCCGCGACGCCAATGGAACGACATTCTCGCGGCACAATTGTGAGAGCGGGAGGTATGTCTGGTCGGCGGTCGGCGGACACCACGCTTCCACCTTGTGCCCCTGGGCGAGCAAACCCTCGACGTGGTGGAACAACGCCCGTTTTCCGCCGCCGCTGGGTAGGTTGTGCCAAACTGCAATCTTCATCGGACCTGGCAAATCGAATTCAAAACGGCCGGCCGCACGATTCTAATTGGTCGTGGAAGCGGCGGCGCTCAAGGCATCTTGCGATGAGATCCTCCCGCCTTGCGGGGGCGCGGAGATCTTGACCAGGCCGTAGGGCTGGTAATTAGGAGTTCGTCTGCGTTCGTGGTTGAGATGCCGGAGATATGCGATTCTTCGAATGAGGTTCAATTCCCAGAGTTCCAATCCTTCCGATTGGATGTTCTTTCCGGCGGCGAGTACCCGCTTCATAAAGAGCCTTAAAGCCGCACGACCGGCGTGATACGTGGGCGACTCGATGGATTGATGCTTCCAGTGCCACGCCACATAGGCTTCCGACTCCCCTTCGCCCTTGGCTCGATCCAACAGCGCCGCTCGCGAAAGCCGATCGGGTAAAAAATGATGCTCCATCTCGGCTTCAACGGCCATCCGCAGACGAAACCCTGCGCGTTTCACCTGAAACGAAAACAGCGAGTCATCCCAGAATCCAAGCCTTCCCGGTCCAAGCTCGGGATCGAATCCTGGTACTCGCGTCAAAACGTTGCGGGAAAACGCCATGTTCGCGCCCACCATGGCTTCAGGTTCTTGCCGATTGAGGTTTTCTGTGGAGGTCAGCATGCCCCGATGAGTCGACGTCATCCAACTACGCAACAGATGCGGCGCAATGCGAACCGTACCCACCGTGGCGTCGGCACGATCCGCGGCAATCGGCTCGACGAGCGACCGCAGCCAGCCCGGGCTCGGTCGAACGTCGTCGTCGGTAAAGACGATGATCTGACCGCTGGCGACGGCCATTCCTGCGTGCCGGGCATTAACCTGGCCGCGGTTAGGTTCGAACACGTACCTCACCTCGAAGCCTGGAATCTCGGCCCGCTGAGCGACTTCCTGTGTTCCATCCGTGGAACCATTGTCGGCGATAATCACCTCGGCCGTCCCGTGTTCCAACGGGAGGACAACCCGGAAGTTCTGCAGCGTTTGGCGCAGAGAATCCGCGCGGTTGCGAGTGCAGATGATGATCGAAACATTCATGCGGCAAAAAGCGCTTCAGTGATTCACTCGGGCAGCCAGGGCGGGGGCGAAAGCCTGCTTGGTCATCCCCTTGACGCAGGTTTTCACCAGGCGCATCTGAGCCCAAAATCCTTCGCCAGCTGCGGTCGAAAGAACGGCGTGGCGCAGGCCGGCCACATAGTAGCGATTGGCCGTCGCCTGCCGCGCGTAAGTGAGCCGGCGCAACGGCTCCTTCGTTGGGATGATCTGTTTGGAAACGATTGCGTCGACGTTTAGAACGACATTTCGGCGTTGTGCCGCAGCCGTCAGCGCCATTCGCTTCATTTCAGACCACGTCGTGAATTTTCGGTGATTGATGCTTTCCGGATGCTGGCGCCACAGGAGAAGAATCTCTGGCAGATTGACTGCTTTGCCGATTTCTGCCAGGCGAAGGAACAGATCAAGGTCCTGCGTTGTGGTAAAACGCTCGTCGTAACCGCCAACATCCCGGACGGCTTGCGTGCGCATCATCACGACGGGATGGGTCATAGCCCCGCCATCCCCATTCAGCAGCCGCCGATCGATGTCTTCGTGCTGAAATGCCACACCGCGTTTTCCAATCGGCCAGCCGCGGGAATCCACGAGCAACACTTCGCTTCCGACAATAACGAGTTCAGGATTCTGATCGAAGGCGCGCAGCTGAATTTCGAAGCGCTGGGGCAGGGAGATGTCATCAGCGTCCATGCGCGCGATGAATTTCCCTCTAGCGCGCCGAATGGCGAGATTCAGGGACTTGGTCAGTCCCTGGTTCGGCGTGTCGATGACGATCACCCGGCGGTCGGCGCGAGCCAGTTTGGAAAGCAATCTGGCGCTGCCGTCAACAGAACCGTCGTTGACGATCAAGAATTCGAAGTCGGCAAAAGTTTGGTCAAGAATGCTTCGAACGGCAGAGCGCAGGTACTTTTGTCCGTTGTGGACGGACATGATAACCGATACCCGAGGCTCCGCAGCGTCTGCGATCATACCTTTTTTCGCAACGTGACCGTAACGCCGGAGGTGATCAAATCATTAAAGGTCAAGTGCCGGCCTTGGAAACATGTCGGAAACTCCGAAACCAAATTCAGGTGATCAGCGTCAACGTGCCATTGAAGGTTCAGAATTTCGACATCGGGGCGATTCCAGAGGGCGTCAAATTGATGTGCTCTCCAGCGGTTCAAAGCTTGGAGTTCGGACCGCTTTTTGCCCAAGTCCCAGATTCCGATTTCCTCAAGTTTCCTTTGTATGAAACTGTCAGAGAAAAGGAACTGCGGATATGGCATTCTCAGCATTCGGTACGCGTGCAACCCCCAAGGCGAACAATAAAGGGGGTTGAAACTAAAATGCAGGATCCCATCGGGCCGAGTAATTCGCAGAACCTCGTTGAAGGCCTTCGCTGGATCTGGAAAATGTTCAAACGAGTTGTAGCTAAGCGAGAAATCGAAACGTGCATCCTCGAATGGCAAGCGCTGGCAGCAATCCGCCTTCACGAAGTCGAGCGATTTTGCTGCGTCCGTTCGCCAGTCTTCCAGATCGGACAACATCATTCTATGACCGAAAGTTTGAAGGAGAGTCGGAAGCATTCCATCCCCAGTTCCCAGATCGAATCCTTTTAAGCCTGGTTTTTCGAGGCCTGGCAATTTCAACACGTCTAGTGCTCGTTCGCTTGCACGTCGAAAAATGCTGAATGGATCATAGCCGTACTCCGGGCGAGGTTGGTAACGCCCTTGCAGCTCCGCGAACCTTTCTTCCGCAGGCCGGCAGTCTTCCTTACCCGGCTGAACCAGCGCCTGTTTTGCCGAGTTCCGTAATTCCGCCCGGCGTTTGGATTGGCTCAACCGCGCAATCCTTGACGTGACTTGCTTGATCAAGATCGTTCCTTAATGAGTTTTGCGGGTACTCCGCCAAAAATTCCGTTGGATGAAAGGTCTTTGTTGATAACGGAGCCAGCTGCTGCGACAACTCCGTCGCCTATAGTTACGCCATCCAATATCCTCACCCCGCCCCCTATCCAAACATCGTTCCCGATTTGGATGCCTCTCTTCGAGAGAGGCTGGAGGTTCATGGGTGTGCCGTTGAGTTCGATTCCATGGTTAGCAGGAATCACCAAGCAATGTGCAGCGAATCTCACGTAGTTTCCCCCTGTCAGCCCTCCATGTCCATAGAGCACGGAATAGTGTTGCACGCCGCAGTCGCTGCCAAAGGTGATGTGTCCGCCATACGGCGACAAAATTGCTCCGCGTCGGAGGGAAGCTCGTTCGCCAAATACCACTTCACCTCCTGTGCGGAGGTCGAATATTACTCCACCGTCAACTTGGCTCCCTTTTCCGAGCTTAACGCGCCGTGGATCGCCCAAGATGATAACGTCATCTGCGAACTGAACTTCAGGATTGTTCCGACGCAACGCGGCCATAGCCCGTTTGCGCGTTGAAAGATCGCGAAGTAGGTCGATCAATTCGAACAGAATCACAGGGCGCTCCACCGGGTTTGAAGCTGGAGTTTCCCATGCGATGCACCGGTCCTCCGGATGTTCAGTCGAACGTGCCGTTTCCAATCAAGAATCTCGGAGCTCTGCTTATCTAAAGCGCAGAAGAAAAACTCAACGTAGTCCGCATTAATTGGTAGTGCTGGAAATTGAACCTGAAAATGGCCGTTCACATTCAAAAAACCAAAAGGGTGGCCCTCTGAAATATTCGTGCCTTGGAAAAGAATCCCCTCACGATCTCTCATGATCAGATCCAAAACTGGTGGATGGGGAAGATCACCCCGACGTTCGTAGTCGATTTCGAGCGTGACGGAATCGCCAACACTAATTTCGTTGACCTCTCTGCCTTCGGAATCCCGAAAACGTGCCGCAGTAAACGCCACCTTGCCTGACCCGTAAACACGCGACCAGTCGGTCCGTTCGGCGCTGCCATTCGCATCAGCTTGATGCATGTCGCGCAGGAAAGTATCGATCCCCGTTTCCCGGTCGCCGCTGTGCGCAATTTGTCCGCGTTTCAGATACAGGACCTTGTCACAGTAGCGGGATATCTGATGCATGTTGTGCGAAACCAGGATGAAGGCAGTGCCTCGTTCGCGGAACTCTGCAAGCGTGTTGAAGCATTTCGCCTGGAACGCAACGTCGCCGACCGCCAGGACCTCATCGAGCAACAGGACGTCCGGATCGGTTTTCGCTGCAATGGCGAACCCCAGGCGAACCGCCATCCCCGAGGAATAGCTCTGCACAGGAGCGTCGATGAACTCCCGGATTTCGGCAAAATCAATGATCTCCTCAATTTTCGCGTCAATCTGAGACTTGGTGAGGCCAAGAACCGCACCGTTGACGTAGATGTTCTCACGACCGCTGAGTATGGGATTGAATCCCGCACCGAGGGCAATCAAGGCCCCGATCCGTCCGCGCATCTCGATCCTGCCGGAATCGGGCGTGATGAGCCCATTGAGCATTTTCAGGAGCGTGGTTTTGCCCGCGCCATTATGGCCGATCAGACCGATGCATTCACTCCGGCGCAGTTCAAACGAGACGTTGTTTACAGCCCAGAATTCGGAGGAGCGCAAAGGGCTTTGAGCAGTTCCGTTGGAGGTTCGTTTGGAAAAGGGGAGCAAGTCGGCGACGATGTCGTTGACGCCGTACCACAAACTCTTCTTCAGACTACGGCAGAACTTTTTGCTTACCTTGTCGACCCGGACCAATACTTCGTTGCTCTTCATCGGAGATCTCAAAGAACGCGGCATAATCAGTTGCCAGACCGCGAAATGATATGCGGCAACGCGAGGCGATAGAACACCCAGCCCACGAAGGACAGGAGGATTGCCACGCCCAAGATGCAAGCGAGTTGGGAAACGTTTCCATTTGAGCCCGTGGTCAACCAATCCCTGGAAGCCGTTATCAGAGGCGCGACGGGGTTCCATTCCATGATTCGTCCAGCGAAGCCGCCGCTTGGCTTGGGATAAACCACGGGCGTGAGGAACATCAGGAACATCGTGACCATCGGAATCATTTGTTGAATGTCGTTGTAGAGCAAACCCAGCGGCGTCAACAGGACGCCAATCGTGAAACCCAGGCAAATGAGCGCGAGGATCCCCAACGGAAACAGCACGATCGTGGAAGGCGGAGTGATCTTGAACCAGATCATCACTGCTACGAGCAGCACGAGACGGATCAGAAAGTTGAAGAGCACGGTCGCCAAGCCTGAGAGCAAAAGCGCTTCCCGGGGGAAGTTGATGCGGGTGAGCATCGGTTTTGCGGCCGCAACGGTCTTCAGAGGGGTATTCAATGCGTCCACGAAAACCTGCCAAATGAGCGTGCCGATGATTGCGAAGGCAGGGTAGGGGATCGGAGTCTCCTTGATGGAGACGACGCCGTTGGCGTTCAGGAACACAAAAGGGAGGCTGGCGATCAACGGCGGAACAAACGCCCAAATATAACCAAACACGCTTTGGCGAAACTGTGCGCTGCGATCCCGCACAAATAACCGCCATGCAAGCCCGCGCGAGGCGATAAGGTCGCGGAACATCCGCTTAAGCAGCAATCCCGGATTTTTTAGCGGGGATTCGGGGCTGTAAACTGTGACAGGAAGGTCAAGCATGGCTGGGGCGTTGCAGGGATGGGTCAATGAGACCAGACCGGCGTTTGGGTTCGTTCTGAATCGTCAATCGAGTCGGAGACAATTTCCGGTTCGGTGACAACTTTTTGACCCACGGCCACCAGGCCAGGGATGGCTCCAAGGAGCGAATAGAAGAACACGTACATCTGGTCGAAATAGGAAATGGAAATGAATGAGACCGCGTGTGCGGCCAACGCAGCGGCGGCGCACCAAAGGGTGATCTCCCGTGGATCCCCGTCACTTCGCATCTCGCGCATCCGCCGCAACAACATCCGAAAGCTGACTACGATGAAGGCAATCAAACACAGGCTCAATCCGAGGCCTCCCGTCACGCCCAAGTGCAGGTAGTAATTGGTCAGGTCGACCATGTTTGGATTCCAGCGCACGCCTGACGACATCCAATGCCGCGTGTAATCGGTGCCCCAGAGCCACCATTCGCCGAGGTACTTGAAACCCTGGTCAATCAGCTTAGCGCGGTGCCATCCGGTGCTGCCACCGACGAGATCCAGACTCGCCATGATGTACCAAGGTCCCCGGCCCTTGGCGATATTGTAGACAAAACCCAGAATGACGGCGGTCCAAACCAGATGCGGTACGAGATACCGCCAGCGCCACATGAAGATGGCCGCCATTGTGACTGCCACAGCGGCGAGCGGGCCGCTGGAAGATGAGGCGAGAACAACGCCGAAACAGGCCGTGAACCCCAGCACGCCGGCAACTCGCCTGCGCGAGCGCCAGAGGAGATACGCAAATGGCAACGCCGTTGCCCCACAGGTTCCCGCAAGAATCGGGTGCCGGAATGGACCTTGCGCGCGCACGCGTTCTTCTCGAACCGCGGCCTCCGTACTGCCGCCCAGGGATCGGTAAACATTCTTGCGGGTGCGATTTTCTATGCTGAGCCCAACGGCGAGCGGGAGAATGATAATCGGGAGAATAAAGGCGTAGCGTCGGAAACTCTCGAAATCCGGCAGATACGCGCGGGCAAACAAATAGGTTCCAAGGACATTGATCACCAATCCAACGCGCGCCTTGAAGGGCGAAGGGAAGTAGAAGTCCGCCGTGTGTCCGATCGAACTCACCACTGCAACCACGGAAAAGAGCAGCATGAACTGATCAAGCCGCGAATTCTTGTCCCACTTTAAAAATCCCCCTGCCACGGCACGGGCCAGCCCGATCACAATGAGTATTCGGGCAGTTGTGAACTGTGGCAGGAATTCCACGTTCCCGATCTGGCAGCCGGCCACCATCAGTGGCACGAACGCCCATCGCCTGGGAAGGGCGACCTGCGCGACGACTAGCGACAGGACGAATACGAGAAAAATCGGATTCACCGGGAGAAACTGAATCGAGCCGGAACGGCGGCCTCCTAAGGACCCTACAATCGAAAAGCCGCTGCAGCGGCCGTTCTATTTCTTGCTTTCAACCCGAAGGTTGAGCGGTGGAACTATTTCCGCGACCTTCTTGTCGTCAAACCATGCAAATCCGAAGACACCGGCGTCCTGCATCGATTTGCTGATCGAGTTGCCGTCTGCGCTCGGCAGCGCCCTGACCCATCGCGCCGCGTTGCTCACGACATTGGGCCATCCGTCATTGAGCAGGAGGAGTTGAGTGAAACGAGCAGGCAGTTGAGGAACCGGATCCTTTGCGCCAATAAAGGTTCCATTCGATGCTCGTTCGAAAGCGATCTCGAGCCGCGCATCACGTTTATTGTTGCCCCATATCCGAGCCATGTTCGCCCAGACTTGCAGGTGAATTCCCATCAGACCGGACGAAAAATATGCCGCCTTGTCCTGCCACGTCGCAAAGGGATACCTGTTGGTTCCCCATTGTTGATTTTCACTCATCAACAGGGATTCCGTTCCATTCTCAGAAAGGCCCGTGAACCATTGCAAATTGGGGAAGCCTCGTCGGGTTCCAGTCGCATCGAACAATGCTTCCTTCCACGTATAACGATCTTCATCGTACGGACAGAGGGGATACGTCGTCTGATTCGTTCCAAAACCGCTTGTGCCATAGTATGGTGTCGAGTACTCGCGCAGGATCATGGCTATGGACTGGGCGCACATCATTCGCGCACCACCCCACATCCCTGGCGCGCCCAAGGCGGTCATGTCGGCAGACCATTGCATCGCCTCGTAGACAAACCCCGCGAATTTGTCGCGGATAAAATAATCTTCGACTGCTGTAATTCCTCCGTCCACCTGATCGCTGCGAAAGTTCGCCACCATGATGTCATACGCGAAAATGCCCTTGAGAATCGGAAGAGAATCGTAATATCCGCGATAGTGCAGCTCTCGTGTGGGAATGGAATCGGAGGAGTGCTGGAGTTCGAAACCCAGCGGATCGGTATTCCTCGTCTGTTCCAACAACATTTCCTTTGCGTAAACTCCATGGGAACGAGAAGCCCCGCTCCTTGCGAAATCAAAACCTTCCACTTTGGCGACAAACGCATTCTCCAAGGCGTAAGCGCCACCGACGCGATCGCCTCGGCGATGTCCTTTATCCCAACTCTCCTGTCCTGTGACCTCGGAGCGGCTCTTATACGCTAAATAGGTTGCAGCGTAGGGTGGGCGGTGCAAACGGTTCCTGACGGTGGAGTATCCAGCGCTGTCCACCCAGAGGTAGGTTCCATGTGGTTCGTGGCGGCTTGGAAATTCGGGGTCTTTCACCACAATACGCGTTTTCGTGAAAGCCTGTTTGCCGGCGTAATAGTAGTCCAGAGTGTTGGTTCCGCGGGAGAACTCCGTATGTGAAATCACGACCGAATTGCCCTTCGCGCCCTGAAATTCGCCGCCATTGATGCGATAGAACACCTCGTTTCCATAGATGTCGCGCAATTCAATCGAAACCGCCCCATCGGTGCCAGCGGACAAATACGTGATCTGGGGCACGAGTTTCGGCGTCCAGTAAGCCTTTGGAGGAGTTGTGTAGAACTGCCCCGTGCCAGTGGCCCTCATCGTAAGGCAGGGCGTTTTGGGATTAACAACGAGTTGTACGGTTTTTCCGTCGGAGGCATACCATGCCTGATCGACGAAGTTGCTGGTCGCGACATATCGGGCCCACAAGAAAGCACGATCATCATCAGCATATGCGAGAGTGTGCCATTCATCACCGAACGAATCGAGCAGGCCCCGAAAATAGGTGCCACCCTTTGATTTGGTGACGTCGGATGAAGGGCCGACGGAACCGACAACGGGAACTCCAGGTTCGAATTGGATTTCTTTAAGCGTGAAACCGGTGCCAGCGGCAGGAAGTACAAAATTGGCGTCGGTTCCAGCCGAGTTCATCGCCCACTTGTATTTGTATTGCCGATCACGGTCGATTTTGTAGCGGATAATGCCCTCGTCTCCGCTGTTAGCGATTCCATCCTTCCCATTAGCTCCAATCTTTTGGCGTCCTCCCTCCGTGCTGTGGTAATAGGCGACATTGCGAGCATTATGTGAGAAGGCGATCTTCGTCGTGTCACGAATGTAGACGACTTTGTGGTCATCCAGCAGTTTGTCGTGGAAATAGTACTCCTCGTAGTAGTCGACTCCCTTTTCCCCGCCCCACGTGACGTCGATGCCTGACTTGTAGTTGGTCAATTCACTGTCCATCGCAATGACACTCCGGGCCCAGAGGACCCCTAGAATAGTCAAGCATCTGATGCAATTACTCATAGCGGCACATTCTAGCAGCAGGCAAGCCAGTCGCAAATTCTTCGGGGTTTTAAAGCGAATTACTGCACGATGGAAATTGAGGCACCAGGGTGTCCAATGGCGCATCAAACTTCGATCGTCGCAGGACCCGGTACGGGCAGAGCCTCGGTGCCAACCAAATGCTTTGGAAGTGCACCTCGGTAGGTGTCCATCAAACGGTCGATTTTTTTCCCCCACATCGCCAGCGACTCGATGCGTTGCAGGGCGGCGGCAGACATTTTGGGCAGTTGTTCCGGATTCTGAGAAAATGACGCAATCGCATCGGCCAAGGCTTTGGAGTATTGTTCCGGGTTTGACGGTTCCACCCGGATTCCGCAGTTCTCCGTCACGACGTGAGCAGGTCCGCCTTTGGTACTCGTGATCACTGGAAGCCCACGACTCATAGCTTCAAACACGACGTTACCGCTCGGTTCGCGAAAACTGGGGAAGAAGAAGACGTCGGCTTCGTCGCATCGCGCAAACACTTCGCATCGCGGGCGTCGGCCGTGGAATCTTACCCGGTCGCCTATACCCAGATCCTGCGCAAGTAGGCGGCAATCGGCTAATGAATCTCCGTCGCCGAGGACGTCGAGTTCGACGTGGCATTTTTTTGCGGCGATCGCTACAGCGCGAATGGCATCCAGCACGCCCTTGGTCCGAATGATTCGCCCGGCATACAGCAAACGCAGCGGGCGCCCAGGTGAGGGCGCGGACTTGGGAGACGCGGCAACCTGCTCGATCCCGGTCTCTGCCATGACTTCGAACCGGTGGAGTGGAATATGCCGCAGCAAATCCCTTACATAGGGCGCCACCCCGAGCACGACATTGGCTCCCGAATAGGATCCCCGCAGCCAGGGATCGATTCTTAACCTGAGCTGATCGAGATGCCGGAGTTTTCGAAACCATTGGCGGTCGGTGCCTTGGCTCTTGAATCCTTTTGGGGTCGGCAGACTTCCGGCCAAAGGCCCAATGATATACGGAACTCCAAGTCCCCGCGCGGGGCAGGGGTAACGCAGCGCCAACGGATTGATCTGGTGAACCAAATCGATTTTATCGCCGCGTTCGATCGCATGTTTAAGCCAGCGCCGCGCGCGGCTGTAAAACAGCACGTAGGAAGGTTTCAACTCCCAATTGAGGCGTCGGAGGCGATTCGGCGGTTTCACATCAGGCCAGTTGACGACCTCCCGGGCCGAGACAGGTGAATGGTCCGGGTGCCATCCTGTTTGATGCGTCGTAAGAACGGTGGCGTCGCATCGTTCCGAGATTCCTTGAACCCATTTGTACGTGCTCCAGCTTTCGCCTGCGGCATCGCGACTATAGAACGGTGCGATGAGAACGACGCGCATATCCGATCAGCCGCGGATTGGATTCCGCATGGCCGCGATCCGCTGCCAGGTTTCGTTGCGCAATGGCGCCCGGGTTGAAAGCCGTCGAGGCATCAATGACACGGCAGAGGCCAGTGCCCGTAAAAACTCGACCGGGTAGTTTCCACGTAAGGATTGAATAAAGTGATAGCCAAGACGCGGGAACAAATAGGTGATTGCGCGCAGCCAGGGATAACAAGCGAGCGCCACAAGAATCTGATTTCGTGGCTTGTAGAAAACGTTGATTTTGCTCCGCGTCGAAACTGCATGCACATGATGGGACACTTGGAGATCGGGGCAATGCATGATCGAGCCGCCTCTGTCCAGGATGCGGAAAGCGAGCTCCACTTCTTCGTAATGCATGTAAAGGATCTCGGGAAACATGCCAGCATCCATCATCTCCTGACGCCGAAAGGCGTACCCCGTCCCGCTAAAATAATGGGTCATGAACTGCCGGTTTCCGTACTCCGTCACGGGCACCGGATGCCACCAACGCGGCACATCGTCAGACAGGCCGTCATGTCCCATAATCCGAAATGCCAGCCCTGTGACATCGGGATTTTGCTGGAAGGTCGCCAGGACCCTCTTCAACAGTGTCGAGTCTGGCACCGTGACATCACTGTCGAATCCCACAACAAACTCACCTCTCGCTGCGAGGATCCCGCGATTCCGACTGACTGCGGGACCGCCATTCGAAGCGTTGGAAAGAACAGTCGCAGAAGGGAAGTGCTGACGGACTGCATCTGCAGTGGTGTCCGGCGAGCAGTCATCTACCACGATCACCTCGAAATCGACGCCCTGCTGCTTGAACACGGTATCCAGCAGCTTCTGCAGACTGTCACGGCGATTGAATGCCGGAATGACAACACTGATCACGGGAGAATTCATGGTCCGCCCTCCGAAATGGAGCGCCTGTATTTTGATTAACGAACCGGCTTAGGAGCGAGCCTCGGCGTTCGTGCCTCGGGTGCAAAGGCGGGATACCCGGCCAGCCATTCACCGCGCTTCTTCCACAGGGCGCACCACGTCGAATCAGGTTTCCGAAGCATCGCTGCGGCAAGGCTGCGAAGTCCGACCCCAAGTTGCAGCATCCAGAGACCTGCCTGCTGACGAATGCCGCTCCAGTGCGTCCGAACGTAACAGGCTTTTCCTCGATACAGGAGCAGGGCCTTGTGCAAGGGCGTGGAGGACGATTGCCCAACTTCATGGACCAGTTCAGCAGCGGGACAAATCACGGGGCGGAAGCCGCTTTTGCGGGCCCGCATCGCGAGATCGGTGTCCTCACCGTACATGAAAAATCGTTCGTCGAGACCATTCAGCTTCCGCCAGACAGTGAGCGGCGCGAGAAGGAAACACCCGGTGATGACGCCGACTTCCCGAACAGTGTCGCGTTTCCATTGGCCCAACCCTTCCGGATGGAAGAAGGCGCTCCTCGGAGCAATGGCGCTCAGGCCAACTGCAAAGGTCGCTAGGCTCCATAATGACGGCAAACCCCAGCAAGAAGACCGCTCCAGGCTTCCGTCCTCCTTCAGTGTGCGGCCGCCATAGATTCCGTAACTCGGATTGGCGCGCGCGAATTCTACCACAACGCCTATGGCGTTTCGCAGGATGATAGTGTCGGGATTCAGCAGGAGGACGAATTCTCCGGTTGCGTGGCGACACGCTTCATTGACACCCGCCGCGAAGCCAAGGTTTTTTCCAGGCAGGATCAATTTCACCTGAGGAAATCGGTTCTGCACGATTTTGGCGGTGCCGTCTGCAGGACTGTTGTCGAGGACAATTACTTCCTGCGTGATGTTCTGGCACTGCGCAAAGACGCTCTCGAGACAAGCAACGATCTGCTTCTCGGAGTTGTACGTTACGATGATGACCGATACGTCAATCATGCGAGACTGGTTTGCTCCGCTGAGCCACGACCTTTGCGGGAACGCCGACAGCTATGGATCCTGCAGGAATGTCCCTGGTGACGACCGCTCCCGCACCGATGATGCATCCGTCGCCGATCGAGACGCCGGCAGTCACCACGACGCGTGCTCCAAGCCAGACGTCGTTTCCTAGAACCACGTCTCTTTCACGACGCGGTTGTTGCCGGAACGGAACGCCCGCAACGAACTGGTAATCGGACGCGGTAATGAAGACTTCCGGTGCCAGAGAGACGAAATTTCCAATCACGATTTTACCCGTTTCAGCGCCGGCCCAGAGGTAGCAACGCTCGCCAATATGCGAATCGTGGCCAATCTCGATCAAGTGTCCGTTTCGGAGCGAGACGTTTGGAGCCATGCCGGTTCCGTGGCCGATTCTCATCCGCCGTTTTTCCCGAACGTGGCTATAACCGTAATAGTGAATGATCCGAAACGCGTGCAGATAGGAGCCGACGTCGAACAGGGAGACGATAACGCGGGAGAGGCGGACGCGTAGCGACCGGTCAGAAGGATGGCTTTGAGACGGGGTTGCTTCAGCGAGCGGCATTGGATTGGGGGGCATGCATTGGAGAATTATGCAGCCGGGCCTGCGGGGTAGGGACTTTCAGCGGAGAGTTTGGAATCTGGTGAATGAAGCCGGTAATCGCGGCGAGGAGTCCTTCGCTCGCGAAGGCGCCGATGCGTGCGCGCGGCTTCAATTCGGCAAGCTCGCGCAGTTGCTGATCAAGCTGCTTCTCGTCGAATGCAACATGCACCTTGTTCATCTCAGCCAAACGACGGGCCGTGGCGAGTTGATGGTCGTTGCGCTGTTCGCCCAACCGCGCCTGACGCGGCATGACGAGGATTGGCTTTCCGTAATGCAAGGCCGACAGGATCGTGCCCATTCCTGCGTGGGCAATCACTGCGGTCGCCGAGGAAAACATATGGGTGAACTCCGGCGGTTCCAGAAATTTGCTGAACTTGATGTGCGACGGTTGCCAATCGGTATCGCCAATCTGGGCGAACACGTCGGTCCTCCCGGTTTTCTTCGCCCATTGGTCCACCGCGTTGATCAGCCGATTAAATGGCAAGTCTGTTCCGACGGTTACAAAGATCATAATACGCTCCCATGGAAAAAGGGTCCTTGATTCTCAGCGAGGTGCGGCCACTGCGTCAGCCACAAGTCTGCGTGGCGTTTGGCTTTTTGGCCGGACATCGACAACACCTCGACATTTGCGACGCTGTCCACCCAGACAGTGCGCGCTCCCAAATATTTGCCAATCAGAATTCCGAAATAGCCCGGCGCTGCTCCCGTTGAAATGACTACATCCGGGCGCACCCGCAGCAGCACCCACAGAACACCCAAAGCGGTTCGCATGAGCGCAAGCTTGCTCCAGCGATTCGAGTCAGGAATGACTCGGAAATTCGCCCCGTTTACTTCCGAACGGTAGCTTTCACGCACCGTCACGAACGTGACATCGCATCCCTCGAATGCCGGGCGAAGGCGCAGGAGTTGAACCCAATGCCCTCCTCCCGAAGAAATGGCTACGACCCGTTTCGGGCGATTTTTCATCCGTTGCGCCTGCTGCCGATTAAGTCGCAGAGGATATTTCCAACGATCGGATCGGCAAGGTCTGGGAATCGCGCAATTCCTGCTGCCCAATGCATTTGTAAATGAATCCGAGACTTTCCAGAATTTTCGGATCGAGCAGGTTGCGTCCATCAAAAAGGATGGGATGGGACATGACCAGGCGCGCCTTCTCCAGATCGAGCTTCTTGAACTCAGGCCACTCGGTAGCAATTACGAGCGCGTCACAACCTTCCGCAACGGCGTTCATGTCCTCCACATATTCCACATCCGGAAGCAGGGCTTTCGCCTTTTCCATGGCCTTCGGATCGTGCACGCGCAGTGTCGCGCCGAGTTTGAGAAGACGTT
The DNA here is from genome assembly GCA_035629175.1 of Verrucomicrobiia bacterium. Lineage (NCBI taxonomy): Bacteria > Pseudomonadati > Verrucomicrobiota > Verrucomicrobiia > Verrucomicrobiia bacterium. The sequence goes on from DASPIL010000031.1 coordinate 72,458, forward strand.
GACACAATTCGATCGCAGGGGACATCCGCACATCGTCGGTGTTCTGCTTGAAGGCCAATCCGAGGACGCCGATCTTCTTGTCCTTCAGGATCCAGAGCGTGTCCGTGATCTTTTTGACAAACCGGTCCATTTGCTGCGCGTTGATGCGCTGCACTTCCTTCAAGAGAGCAAAATCGTATCCCAGTTGCTCCGATATGGCGATAAAGGCGCTGAGATCCTTTGGGAAGCAGCTGCCGCCGAAACCCAGGGACGCATCAAGGAAACGCCGGCCGATTCGGGCATCCATGCCGATTCCGTCCGCGACCTGCTGCACATCCGCGCCGGAGGCTTCGCAGATCACAGAGATTGCGTTGATGTAGGAAATCTTGAGTGCGAGGAACGAGTTCGCGGCATGCTTGATGAGTTCCGCGGAGTTGATATCCGTGACGATGATGGGAGCCCCGAACGGTTCATAGATTTCGCGCATGGCCGTGACGGGCCGCTGACTCGCGACACCCACCACCACCCGGTCGGGTTTCATCAAGTCTTCGACGGCAAAACCTTCGCGCAGGAACTCGGGATTGCTGACCACATCGAATTCGACCTTGGTCTTGCAATAGCGGCGGATCGTTTCGGCAACTTTTTCGCCGGTTTTTACGGGCACCGTGCTCTTGTCCACGACGATGCGGTATTCCTTGATGGCACTGGCGATTTCACGGGCGACTTTCTCGATGAAACTTAAATCGACTGAGCCGTCAGGCAAAGGCGGCGTGGGAACTGCGATGAAGATGACCTGCGACGCGGCCACGGCCTCTGCAATGTCGTTTGTAAAGCTCAGGCGTCCCGCGGCCTTGTTTCGATGGACCATTTCCTCCAGTCCTGGTTCGTAGATGGGAATCCCGCCGCGGTTCAGGAGATCGACCTTGGATCGGTCATTGTCGACACAAATCACTTTGTGACCGACCTCTGCGAAACACGCTCCGGTGACAAGCCCCACATAACCAGTTCCCACGATAGCAATTGAACTCATAATGATTTCTCGATGTATTTGTTTAGGATGCACCCTTGCCGAGCAGAACCACCGGGACGGTTTTGGCGAGGATTTTGCAGTCCAACCATAACGACCAGTTCTCGATGTATTCCCGGTCCATGGCCATCCAGTCCTGGAATGACACTTCGTTTCGGCCGCTGATCTGCCATAAGCAGGTCAAGCCAGGTTTGATCGACAACCGTTTCCGATACAGCCAGTCGTATTTGTCCACTTCGCCCGGCAATGGCGGACGCGGTCCGACCAGGCTCATCTCGCCCTTCAAAACGTTGTAGAGCTGCGGAAGTTCATCGATGCTCGTGCGCCTGATGAATTTGCCCACCTTAGTGATGCGGGGATCGTTTTTGACTTTGAAGACCGGGCCATCCATCTCGTTCAAGTGCGCGAGAGCACTTTTTCGCGTTTCCGCGTCCACCACCATTGACCGGAACTTGTAGAGGCGGAACCGCCGCTTGTTCATTCCAACACGTTCCTGGACAAAGAATACCGGGCCGGGGCTTGTGGTAACCACCGCAATGCCGACGATCAGCAAAAGAGGGCTGAGCACAACCAGCAGCAGGGCCGATATCAGCAGGTCAGCGAGACGTTTGATCAGCAGTTGCACCAGCAATTGTTCTCGGAACATCGTGATGACGTATTCCCCGTCAAACGATTCGAGGTGCAGTTTCTTCAGCAACAAGGCGTCTTCGGCGTCGGGCAACAACCGAACCACAACTCCCAGCTCCTTGGCAGCACGAACGATTTTGGCGATGTTCGAAAACTGCTCCTCCACGGGCAAACAAATCAGAACCTCGTCGACGGTTCCATGGCCGACGATTTCCTGGAAGTCGTCCATCGATCCCTTGATAGCCCAGCTTGCCTGTGAACTGGGGCTTTCGACTGCCTTGTTCTCAAGGGGTTCCTCACTGATGAAACCGACAATTTTATATCCGAGTTCCGGGCTGGCATCGATGCGTGCGGCCATGGTTCTTGAACGCAGATTGGTCCCAACGATTAAGAGATACCGATAATTGTATCCGAAAGCGCGAATGGTCATCAGGAACCACCTGATGAATACGCGACTCAGCACACCCAGAACCGTCACCATTGTCCAGAACATCACGATCATCGTGACAGAGATCCGGTCGAACGAGGCAACGGACGCGACAAGCATCAGCCAGAAGGATGCTGCGGTTGTCGCCTTGATCAGGTCGATCAACTGGGAGACGAGGGTGTTGAAACGATTTGCGTTGTAACGAACGAAAGCATTGAACGTGACGTTCCATCCGATAATCAACAGCGCAATCCCTATGGCGTCCGACGCGTCGTACGAACGCTTGAAGATTCCGATCGGCGAACCGTTCCCGGTCAGAAGCGGCAGCCATTCGCCTGCCGCTGCGAGGCAGCAGAAAACCAGGATCTGGTCGAAGAGACGAAATCCCTGGATCAATAATTTGTGCCGAAGGCGGATCATATCTTACTGGTTAAGTCCAACCTTATCGGACGACGATGGAATCACTGAACTGCTCAGAGTTCCAGGTCCGTTGATCCTGCAATTTTGACCGATGCAATGGCGCGCGAGCTCGCGCGGCACCCCATGCCAGAAGCGATCGGATGCGTGCTTGCGGATATGCTTCAAGAAATCGATGTAAAAGCTGACTGGGTAGTTTCCTGGCGAGCCGCTTCCGTCGCTCAGGTTCATGTAATCCGGATGAACATTCACGAGGACCATGCCGCCCCTCTCCGCAATCCAGTCAAACTTCCGAATCCAGATGCTCGGGTCCTTTTCCTTGAGCAGAAGGAAGAGGGTCGAATCCTGGGGAAGGGTGTAGGGCAGCTCCATATACCCCGTAGCCCAAGGCGATTTGCGATTGCCATTCTGTTGACCGTTCGCTTCTTCACATCGTCCGCGGGGAACCCAAAAAGGGAAGATCGTGTGGCGTCCGTCGGGCTGAGGCTCGAATGGATCGGTGTCAAAAGTTGAAGCGTCGTAAGTGACGTTGAGATCATGCAGCCATTCCAGGTTGTGCAGCATGAAGCCGGAGCGGAAACCGACTGCGCCCCAGGAGCGGAGGTAATCGTTGATCCGTTCCGCTTTGCGTCGGAAATCATCCCGATTCTGGAAAAGCTTCCCATTGTGTTGCAGATCATGAACACCGACTTCGAATCCTTCGTTCGTCAGTTTTCCGCGCAGCGTTCCGTTGACGCGATAGGAACCTTCAGGGATGAAATTGAAGGACGAGCGAAACCCGAGATCCTTTTCGATTTGCGCGAGGGCTTCGCAGTTCGCCAATCCTTCAGGTCCTTCTACATCGTGAGTGAGGACCACGCCGAACTGTTTTCCATCGGGCCAGCCCCGCCAACTGTCAGGCTTCTTCTCCGACCCGGGGAGGATGGGCCACACGTCCTGAACGCGTCTCCGCTTCCATCGCGCGAACTGCCCACGTACCGCCATTCGGACCTGCCGCGGGATCAGAGGTTTAAAGCGGTAATAGAGGCGATTTCTAAACACGTTCGTTGTTAAAAGCTGAAACGCTGAAAAGCTAAAAAGCTAAAAAGCGTTCAAAGGCCAATGCTTAAAAAACTGAAAAGCAAAAATGCTTAAAAATCAGCGGCGTCTTAGCTTGGAGACGATTGTTGTGAAGATTGCGAGCAGTTCTCCACTTTCTCGGTTTACCAGTTCCACTTCAGTGCCCGTGATTCCACAATCATCTCGAAGAAGTTCGGTCCAGAGTTGGGTTTCGTCGGCTTCCTGTAACAAACCGTCGAGTTTTGAGCAGAACTCGCTGTCGGAGCGCGCCCGTGATGCTTCGCGGGCATGTGCTGCTACCGAAGTGCCGGATCGAAGGAGTTGATGACCTAGAACCTCAACTTCCTTGCGCTGCCGAGGCAGAGCGACGTAAAGACGAATGACTGCAGACGCATAAGCTTTCGTCCTTTCCCTCAACTCCTCAGACAGGCGGCTCATCGTTCGATATAAACGCTGAAAATCTGAAACGCTAAAAGGCTAAAAGAGGCGTTTCGGAAAAGAGCTTGCCTTAAAGCCGCTTGGGATAATCCCTCTCGTTTGCGGTTTTTCCGCTGTTTCACTCCGGGACGAATTTCAGCTTTCAGTTTTCAGCTTTTCAGCGTTTGCCTTACAGCTCTTGCTGCAATGCCTTCGGCACGTAGGTGCGGGTTTTGTTGAGGACGACGCCGACGTTGGCTTTGGTCTGGGTTAGCATGTCCACGGCTCGCTTCACGATGTCCCGATCGGTCTTTTCGGATTCCACCACCAGAAAGACCATGTCCATGAACCGCGCCAGTCGGGAGGTGGGACTGATCTGGCTGACCGCCGGCATGTCGAAGATGATATAGTCGTAATCACTGGCACGAAGCTTAGGGATTAGGCTTTGAAAACGTTTGTGCAGAATGCGAGGCAGGTTGCGATCGCCGGGACTGTCAGCCACGACAAACAAATTGTCGGTCACCATTGCGTCTTCGCGCTTGGTCCCATTGCCTTCGAGAAGTTCGTCCAAACCGCAGGCAAGCTTGCCATGGTGGAAATGCGCAGCGGCGCCTCGTTCCAGTTCATTCATGTCCACCAGCAAAACGTTTCCATCTCCGGTTTCCGAGAGAGTCGCTGCCAGCCCGCTCGCGATGGTGCTGACGCCGCTGCTCGGCGCACAGCCCGTCACCGCCACCAGCTTTGGCTTGTGGGTAAGATTCTGCGCTTCAAAGAAGAGCAACAGACGGTCGCGCAATGTTTCGTAATAGGTGCGCATTTCGGAATCTTCGTTCCAGGGAAATGCAGGGGGTGTATTGCCGTTGGTGGCATGCCCGTTTCCATTCGTGGCGGGAGCCCCAAGGAGCTTGCGGCGACTGTTACGAGAGTAGGGGATGGAGAGGAAGAGCGGAACTTTCAGCTTCTGCTCAATCTCGATGGGCCGTTTGATTGACCGGTCGAGATACATCTCGATACCAAACGCCACGGCAATTCCCAGCAGGAGGGAACCGATTGCGACTCCGATGGCAATCTGAGCTGTCTTTGTGATAGTCCGACTGGGGGGAGTGGGGCTTTCAACCGTGCTGATGTTGGATATCCGGCCAGAACTTAAAGCGTCATCAAATCTTGCGCTGCTCAGCCGGGATGAAAAGTCCTTGTAGTTCCGCTCCAGAAGATCTCTCTTGCGACGCAGTTCGTTGATGTCGCTTTCGATTTCCGCGATCTGTGCTGCTTCGAGGCGAATTTTCTGCATTTGCTCATTAAGCACACCGATCTTCGACTGAATCTGGCGGATTTGGGCGAGTTGTATCCAAACATCCCGCTGGGTTACGACAGGCCCGTCGGCCGTCATTTGAGTCGCTGCGGCAGTTGGTGTCCCCAGCAACTGCGGAAACTCTGCTTCCAAGGCGGTCATCGCCGTCTCCTTTTCGGCGATTTGCTTCTGGATATCAAGCACGCGAGGAGAATCAGGGAGATACTGGAGCAGGCGGTCCTTCTCGACCTTGCGCAGGGTTTCCAAAAGCGCTGAAACTTTTTTGTACTCTTGTACTTTTTCAGGGGGAGCAGATGTCGCTGTCATGGAGACCATGTTGGATTCCATGGAAACGGGAACCATGTTTGTCAAGTCAGTGAAGTAAAGCTGCCGTGCCCTTAGGTCGGCTTCAGCAGCGAACAAGTTTTCTCGAATGCGCGCGATCTGTTCCGCACATGCGCGTTTGCTGTCTTCCAAGGTAAGAACGGGCGACTTCCCCTCGACAGTCCGGAGCTCTTGTTCCGTCTGTTGCAGTTCGACGCGAAGTTGGTCCGTTTGCCGGGTGAGCACTTCGTCAAGTGTGCCAGGTGCGTGATAAACCTGCTGATGAATCCGGAGATAACTCGCAATGACCTGGTTCAGAACCGGCTGAACAACGGCAGGGTCAGGGTGTTGGAAGGTAATCCCGATGACAGAGCCTCGCGCCTCAGGGATCAAGCCCCCGCGCACCACCCCGGCAGCTGCGCCCAAATCCGAACCGCCACTGACTTTGCTGAGGATATTCGAAGCGCCGATCGCCTCGGCAACTTGGCGAGCCAAATCAAAGCTCGACAGAATCGCGAGTTCCGAACTCATCACGGTGGAACCACGGCCGCCCGGGGTCATCACGGTGTCGTCACTGCCGGTGACAATCGACCGGGTGTCGGTGATATAGCGAATCAAGAGTCTCGTGCGAGACTCATAGACTTTCGGCTGCGTAAACCAGATCGCACCACCTGCGACAAGTCCGATTGCCCAAATCAGCAGAATCTTCCATTTGTGCCGAAAAACGGCGTGGTATGCGTCGCCGATCTTGAAATTCGGTCCAGCGGACGGTGGATTGGGATGAGACATAATGAAATTGGAACATGGCCCGCTGCCTAGGCCACGTGTTTATACAGCAATGCGCCGATCAGACGAAGGATGGAAAGTGGAACATGGCGCAGAACGCTTGCGTGACGGCCGGAACTATCATCGGTTGAAGGGACGCAGGCGGCTGTCGAGATATCGTAGCGATGATAACCGATCGCAAGTTCCTCAGCACCCCAACCGAGTTTAAAACGGCGCAACCCTTCCTGGCCGATGGAGGTTCGGCCGAAATCCAAGATGCGCGCTCCCAAGGCGCTGAGCCATTGAATCGCTTTCCACATCACGAGATTATTTGCGCGCAGCTCCAGGAATACGGGGTCCGAGGCGCCAAACTTATAGATCGAGTGCGCGCCTTTATGTAAAAACACAGCGGCTGCGATCGGCTTGCTCTGGTATCGGGCTGTAATTACCATGCCCAGGCCTTGGGACAGAATGTGGCGGTGAAGATTCAAAAAAAGACGGAACGGTTGCGGCGGTATCCCATGCTTTTGCCGTGTTTGACAGTGAAGCAGATAATACGTTCGGAGCGCATCAAGGGTGTTTGACTTGTCGATTGTGACGCCGGCCCGTTCTGCTTTTCGAATGGCGCGACGGACCGAACTTTCAAATCCGTTGAATAGCGTGTCAGCCGACGCTGAAAGGTTCAATGTGTGTCTGTGGAACTGGATTGACGGTTCGTTGAACTTCGGGTGTTCCAGATCGGAAAGGTCGGATCGGAATTCCAGGTACTTCCATTTCCGCTGCTCTCCTAGTTGAATGGCCTCGTTGATCAGTTCGCGTTGCGAATCTTTGTCACCCAGCATTGGACACGAGTCGGTGAAGGGGAGGCAGATGCCTCGGCGGCCGGTGAGCCAGCTATCAACTTCCAGTAAGGGCAGGGCGGCGGACCCTCTCCCTAGCCCTCTCCCATCTGACCCATCCTCAGTCAAGCCACTTTGGAGGGCAGGTTGGAGAGGGAAGGGAATTGATGGATCTGCGTCGCTTGCGAGGGCTTCTCTTGCGATTAGGTAATGCGGGGTGTAGCCGTAGGTTTCCCGCAAGACTGCTGCCCATGCACCGGTGTGGAATACATTGAAACCTTCAAGCCCGGAAACTGCGGCGTCCCACTCCGTTCCCGCTCGCGGATCGATACGTTGAATTTCCACGCAGCGGGTTGCGCAAGTTTCAACATTCGCGCAGGGTTGCCCGACCGAGTTCGGGCGGATGCAGGCACCGTGGATGCGTTAACGACCGGAGCTGCACGTCATGCGGTCACGGCCTTCTCAGAAACAGCATAGTTTCCCGCTGCCTTCAAGTGCCCGCCGTTTGCCGCCAGTTTCTTTGCAGCCAATACCCGGTCTTCCAACACGACCACGCCACCGTTCATTTTCAACGATGCCGACGAAGCTTCCAGGATGCGAACCAGCTCCAAACCGCGACGGCCATGCGTCAGTGGCGTGATACCTTCTCGAATGCAATCCAGAAAGTGCTGGCATTCAGACTTCAAAGGCTCCTCGTGTTTGATGTACGGAACATACATGTCGCCGTAATGATAGGCGTATTGGAACTCTCCGAATGTGTCGTAATGCGGCGGACGGTCGACACAGGCGTCGAACACCTTGATTTTGTCGAGCGTGGCAACATCATCATAGACGATCATCCGTTTGCTACCGACAATAGTCATTTCACGTGTCTTCCGCGGATCGAGCCAGCTGCTGTGAATAATCGCCGAGCGGTTCTGGCGGAAAGACAAGCACATTGCCGTAACGTCCTCGACTCCAGGCGTCACATGAGCGCTTCCAGTACAGTTCACACTCAATGGCATTTCCTCGGTGATATGGAGGATGATTGAAAGATCGTGAGGAGCCAAATCCCATGCGACGTTGATGTCTTGCTGGAATAAACCAAGGTTCAGCCGACGAGCGGAAATGTATCGAATGTCACCCAGATCGCCCCATTCCACGATTTCCTTGATCTTCCGAACCGCGGGTGAATACAGGAATGTGTCGCCCACCATCAACACGAGCCCCTTGTTTTCGGCGATGTCAACAAGCTCCTCGCAATGCGCGACCGAATCGGCCAAAGGCTTTTCCACGAGCGTATGTTTGCCGGCAAGGAGACTGGCTTTCGCCATCGGGAAGTGATGCTTGACAGCCGTTGCGATCACAACAGCGTCGACATCGTAATCCGTCAGCATGCGTTCAAACTGAGTCTCCGTTGCGGCTTCCGGATACAAGTTCTTCAAATGTTGCAGGCGTTGAACGCTGACATCGCACATAGCCTTCAGCGTGCAGCCCGGAAGAGACCGGAAATTGCGTATGAGGTTGGGGCCCCAGTAGCCGCAGCCCACGACGCCAACGTTGATGTGTTTGGTCATAATTTTGCTTCTTGAATAAATGTGGTCAGTAGTTGCGGAGGGCTGCGCCTGCTGGTTTGGGATCATTGACGGGGCTGTGCGACGCTCCGGGGGGTGACTAAATTGGGATGTGAAACGCGACTCAGAGCCGTCTGTACGGGCTCCGCACTTGTTCGCGAATTGAATTCTTTTCGCAAACTTCAACGGCGTTCCCAATGCTTCCCATATTTCCAGCGCTCGTTGCCGGCGCGCTCCTCTGGCGCTTCAATATCATCTTCTGCGCCAATCCAATGTTCTGCGGCAAACAGAGGTCCTTTTGGCCCGTGGCAAGCCCCGCGAGAACCGGGCCAAAACTGCCATGCTAGGTCACCGCCGCGAGGGCCGGAAGGAGATCGGCCATTCTTCGATTTTCCAAGGTCACCGCGCTCCGATCGACTTCCACAAGCGTCGGGCGTCCAAGCACATCCATCAGGACTTGAACGCGGCGCCTCGCGGGCATCGAACGCAGCACCACCCCGGAAAGCCCGCGGAAGGCACCTTCCGCGATGATAACGTCCGCGCCAGATTCCAGGCGGTCTTCGACTGGCATCGGCTCCTCGGACTCAAAACAACTGCGCAGATCGGCGATGATCGCATCAGGCACAGGAGGAACCTCATCGCCGAAATGGACGAGGGTGCTCACGCCGTTCACAAAGCGGATGTCCATCATCTGCGAGCGTTCGCAGCGAAGAAAAATGTAACAAGGGAAGAGCGGCTCAACGGTTCGAACAGGACCGCGACGAGTGGCGCGCTCAATGCGCAGCCGGGGATTAAACACTTCCAATCCGACCTGACGAACCAGATTCGCGGCCGCGATGTGCTCATGCTTCGGTTTGGTCCGCGCGCAATACCAGTTCATCGTTTCGATGCAGCTACTTTCAGACTGTGCGATCATACTTCTGTTCCGGGGGCCGCTGCATCTATCGTTCCGCGCGGAACATTCTTTACCTTTAAGTGCGGTGCAACCAGTGGAAGTGCTTCAAATCGCGCCAGTCTTGCACTGTCGGCGATCAACGGACGCGATGCTGCCGTCCGCTTTGTGTCCCAACTTGGTTTCATGGGATGGGATTGTGTACACGGCGGCAGGGGTTGTCTGTCGTGGACAATGCTGATTTTGCCGTCCGTCCGAGCATGACAGGGTGTAGTGGGGAGCGCTACATGGGCGGGCAGGGACGACGGGACGAGGGGACCACGGGACCACGAGACGAAGGGACTAAAGGACGAAGGGACTAAAGGACGAAGGGATTAAAGGACGAAGGGACTCAAGGACGAAGGGACGAAGGGACTACTTTCCGGTTTGTTTTTCAACGGCGGTAATGAGGCCGTGCAGACACGCAAAAGTTCTCCGGCCTGCACCTTCGAGCAATTCAGCTTGTTCGGTTGTCAGGTAACCTAAGCGGCTAGCCAAGTGGACAAAGTATTGGGTCTCGCTAAGCGAACCGCGCGATATGTAGAGAAAGTGTAGGTAATCGCGTTGGGTCTCGCGTGAGGAACCTTCGACTATATTGGCCGGAACCGAATACGCGGCACGGCGAAGCTGGCTCGTCAGACCGTAGATCTCTGCCTGTGGAAAGTTCCGAGTGCATTCGTAGACCGCCAATGTCAACTCGTCACTCAGCTTCCATGCCTGAATCTTCCTGTAATCCCTCATCCCCTCACCCTTTAGTCCTTTAGTCCCGTCGTCCTTTAGTCCCGTAGTCCCGTAGTCCCTTCCATCAGAACCAAACGAAGCGTTCGGGGACGTAGACGATGTCGGAGGGTTTCAGGTAAAATGGCTCGGATTCCGCCCCGTTCATCACCTTGCGAAGATTGAATTGGTAGTGCTTCATGCGGCCATCAACCTCGCGCATGACACGCACGGCCTTCAAATTGGCGGTGCCGTAGTTGAATCCACCGGCTTCCATGATGCCTTCGAGCACCGATAACGGACGATTGGCCATCACTTTGCCGGGACGCAGCACAGCGCCTGTGACGAAGATCGGGTAGCTCGATGACTCAATGAAGACATTCACTTCCTTGTCGATCAATTGATCGCCGTACAGCTTGACGAGTTCGTCCTTCAACTGAATCGGAGTTAATCCCGCTGCAGGCACCTCGCCGACCAGATCCAGGGCGATCTTTCCGTCGCGGCGAATCGTCGTGACCGAGTTCAAGTTCGGGTTTCCAGGAAATCCGATTCGGAGCACATCGCCTTCGCGCAATACGACCGAAACAGAACTATTGCTGTTCGTGGCGTCGGAAACGGTGTTGGTTCCCTGGGCTGCTGCTGCAGCTTGTTTCAGGGCCTCCGCTTCCTTGGTGGCCTTGGGTTTCGGCACCGACGAGGCGCAGCCCGCGCCCGCGTGGATCAGGAACAATGTCGTGACAAGAAGCGCCAGCCGCGAAAGAGCCTGAAAGAATCGTGTTGGGCTGTTCATGGAATGCATGGTCGGAGGAAAGCGCGACTTCTTAAAGCTTTTTGATCAGTACGTGTTTGAAAGCGCCCAGCGAATTGCCATCTGGAGGAGCTCGGATCCGTCCTTCAAACCGAGCTTTTGCTTAATGCGGCAGCGATACGTCTCAACCGTGCTGATGTCGATGTGGAGGGTTTCGGAAATTTGCTGGGTGCTGCGGCCAAGGCCGACTTGTTCAAATACCTGCAACTCTCGCTCTGAAAGGCGTTCCGCCACGGATTGATGCGTCGTGGATGGGGATGCGAGCCGGGACGCTACCTGAGCAGCGGCACGCTCGCTCCAATAAATGTCGCCTGCGATTACCTTGTGCATCGCCTGCACAATGGTCTTGGGCGGTTCCTGCTTGGAAACATAACCGCGGGCGCCAGCTCGAACTGCCCGCTCGGCGGTGATGGTTTCGTCCTGCATCGAGAGGACGAGCGTTTTTACCTTCGGAAATCGGTCGCGGAGATCGCGGATGAGGTCGAGGCCGTCCGAGGATCGCAGGCGAAGGTCAATGATCGCAAGGTCGGGTTGCGCGGCGGCGATGCCTTGCAACGCTTCCTCGCGGTCGTCAGCCTCTCCGCAGAATTCCAGTCCGGATTCTTTCCGGATCGCTTCTTTCAATGCCTGACGCACCAGGGGATGGTCATCGACCACAAAAACCCTGGTTCGCTTCTCCCCATTTGCTGCTTTCTTCATGTGCTCCTGATGACCCCCGGATTAGAGGGTTTTCGAGGGAGGAATGCAAGTCGGAAGGCATTGAAGAGAGGGACTTTAACCACGGATGGACATGGATCTGAAAAAAATGCTGAAACGCTAAAAAGCTGAAATACTAAAACAACCAACCACGAATCACTCGAATCACACGAAACAAAGCATGTAATCGTGAACCTTCCGCGCATGCGCGGGGTAAATACGGTGCACGCTGCGATTCTCCGCGGATTAGCGGGGAACAGACTCTTCGTGCAAGCTTCAGGTCTACGCGATGCGGACAGCGCAGGGCAATGTCTCTACCTTCGACTGCGGATTATGCGGCGTCGGGGGGCTTGATGGGCTGGAATTGCCGGGTTTCGGGGTCGTAGGCGAAGAGTTCCGCGGTGGCTATCTTGAAGAACCAGCCGTGAAGCCGAAGGGAGCCGTCGGCTAATCGCTCTTGAACACACGGATACGAATGCAAGTTTTCAAGAGCGAAGAGAACGTTTTCCTCGGCAGCAGCCGTGCTGCGATGATCGGCAGCCGTCAGGTTCGAGTAATTCTTTTCGAGCGTCTCGCGCACGGGAGCGGCGAGTTCGAGCCAGCGGCTGAGATGCGGCATGTTCTGCAGGCTCGCTGCCGGATTCAACAGGGTTTCCATGGCACCGCATTTCGAATGGCCGCATACGACGATGTCGTTGACCCTCAAGACATCCACCGCGAACTCAATCGCCGCCGCAGTGGAATTCGTCGTGCCCACGACACTCGAAGGCGGCACAATGTTCCCAATGTTCTTCACGACGAAGAGTTCGCCCGGCTGGCTCTGCGTCACGAGTTCTGCCAAAACGCGTGAGTCGGCACAGGTGATGAACAGCGTGTGCGGGCTCTGGCCCGTTCGCGAAAGCTTCTTGAAGAGAGCGCTGTAGCGTCCGAATTCCTCTTTTCGAAACTTGTGAACGCCTTCGATTAGCCGTTGCATTTCACTCAAAACGTCAGTTCTTCAGGGATTTGGCCAGCGTCTCGTTTTTGGCGCGGGATTCCATTGCAAGTTTCTCTTTGAAAGACACATACGCTTTCTGCAGGCGTTCGTCGCCGGTCGCCAGGATCTGCATCGCAAGCAGGCCGGCATTTTTGGCGCCATTGACGGCAACCGTCGCGACGGGAACGCCGGGAGGCATTTGGACAATTGAAAGCAAAGCGTCCATGCCTTCCAGCGCCTTTCCTTGGATGGGAACGCCGATGACGGGCAGGGGAGTGAAAGCCGCCGTGACGCCAGGCAAGTGCGCGGCGCCGCCCGCCCCAGCGATGAATACGCGAATGCCGCGATCGAAAGCGCCGCGGACGAATTCCTCGAGATCGTGCGGGGTTCGATGAGCTGAAATCACGCGCGCGTCGAAGCCGACCTGAAAATCAGCGCAGACGTCGGCCGCGGCTTTCATCACGGGCCAATCCGAATCGCTGCCCATTAAAATTCCAACCCTGAGAGGTGCTGATGAGTTCATGGGCGCGGAGTTTAGGCTGGGACGTGCCAAAGGGCAAAGCGCAAAGCGCCGGGTAACAGGAACAACGAACGAATCGGCGGCAAAGAAGGGGAGGCAACCACGGATGGACACGGATCCAGCAGAAGATGCATGACCACGAAACACACGAACCACACGAAAATGTGGACGGAAAGGCTGCAGTTCCTGTTTGGAACCCAATAGTCGACCACTCCGTATCGCGCGAGGCGGACGCGAATCGGTCTTGGAGCGGGCACACTCCGAAGCGGAAAGGTTGACCGGAGGAAACGGAGATAGCAGAGGAATGCCTGACAAGCTGTAAACCGGTTGAGACACGGATTCGCACGGATTAGCACGGATGGGCGTGATCAAGTGTGTGTGATCACTGCGATCTGTAAACCCCTGGACCCTCTCGCCCTGTGAGGCACGAGCGGGGAGAGAGTTGGAGAGAGGGGATTGAAATCGTCCTAAATCTGAACCTCTGCTTCCTCTGCGAGCTCCTGTTAAAAATTTTGATAGCAGAGATGATGAACGACCCTGCTATGCCTCTGCTCCCCGGGCTGCGCTCGGAAGAGACGGAGTTTAAGAACTACGAGTTTGATCACTACTTTTGATCCAGCCGATATGGATCAAAAATCGACTTCCGCATTGACCGATTGATTGGGCGGTCTAGAGTTTTCGGCCATGATGATGAGGCGCCTCTCCTGCCACGCGGCTTTGCTTTGGCTTTCGCTCTTTGCAGTCTGCTTTTCACTTCCATCCGTTCGCGCAGCCACGTCGCCAGATGATCAATATGTCCGCCTCTACTCGCTTTTCTCCGAGGCTGAGAAACTGAGCGCCGACGGCAAACGCGAGGAAGCCCTCAAGAAGTATCAAGCGGCACAGATCGAATTGATGCAGTTCAAGCGCGCTCATCCGACATGGAATAGCCGCATGGTGACGACACGCCTCGCAGACCTCGCCGACAAGATCAATAAACTGTCGCAGGTTCCTGAACCTGCGACGCCGCAAAGTGCCGCATCGGCAGCCCGGTCTGCCGCAGGTCCGGTCAAGCTTCTCGCGCCAGGCGCCGAACCGCGCCAGGTCCTTCGACTGCAACCCAAGCCGGGCGATGTGCAGAAGGTTGGGATGACCATGACTTTCGATATTTCCATGGAAATGGGCGCCGCACCCGCTCAATCAATCAAGACGCCGCCCATGGATATGACGGTGGAGGTCACGGTCAAGAGCGTGGCCGAGAACGGTGATATCGAATTCGAAAGCGTGATCAGCGAAGTCAGCATGCGCGACGATCCGTCCGTACCCAGCCAGGTCACGGATGCCATGAAAGGGTCCGTGGAAGGGGTGCGTGGGATTTCGACGTCGGGCACGCTGAGCAGCCGCGCGATCAGCAAACACCTGGAGGTCAAGACAAGCGGCAATGTGAACCCGCAAGTGCAACAGACGGTTGACCAAATCAAGGAAGTCCTGGCGAATCTGACGTTGCCGTTGCCTGAGGAGCCTGTGGGGATCGGGGCGCGATGGGAGGTTCGGTCGCCACTGAAGTCGCAGGGAATAACCATCAACCAGGTCACCACGCAGGAACTCACGGCGATGGAAGGCAGCAGGGTGACGCTGAGCACCAGAGTTTCCCAGACTGCAGGCCGCCAAAAAATAACGAACCCAGGGATGCCGTCGATGCAGATGGACCTGGAAAAGTTGACTGGGGCGGGAAGCGGAACCGGCGTGATGGATCTTGTGCGGCTGCTTCCGCTGTCGGGCAATAGCAAGTCGCACCTGGAGATGAATATGTCGATGAATGCTGGCGGTCAGCGGCAGACGATGAAGATGAAGATGGATATCGCGCTGGAGTTGCAGGGGAAATAGGAGCGCGGCGGGCGCGTCTGAGATGTGAACCGGGCTGCCCCTCTCTCCAACTCTCTCCCCGCTCGTGCCTCACGGGGCGAGAGGGTGAGGGAGTTGCGGAGCAAATAGGGAGGACGATGGGCGCGGGTGTGACGGGTTAACCGCCGAAGATTTCCGAAGCTCCGTTACCTCTGTGTGCTCCTGTGAAATTCCAACGGGCTGCCCCTCTCTCCGGCTCTCTCCCCACTCGTGCCTCACGGGGCGAGAGGGTCAGGGAGTTGCGGAGCAAATAGGGAGGGCGGTGGGCGCGGGTGTGACGGGGTTGATCGCCGAAGATTTCCGGACCTCCGTTACCTCTGTGTGCTCCTGTGAAATTCCAACGAGCTGCCCCTCTCTCCGGCTCTCTCCCCGCTCGTGCCTCACGGGGCGAGAGGGTGAGGCGGTGAGGCGGAGTATTACTTTTCTTTTGAATTCAATCCCGAACCCCGACAACATGCGCGCTCGCTCAGGATGCCGAATTCCGTTACCTGAATTCCGCAGTCCGCACGAACATGAAACGCACGCATCATTGCAACGAATTACGGCCGTCCCACATCGGGCAAACAGTCACTTTATCAGGTTGGGTTCACTCCCGCCGCGATCTCGGCGGCTTGATCTTTATTGATATCCGCGATCGGGAAGGCCGCACGCAAACCGTTTTTGACCCGTCGAATGTCGCGGCGGATCTCTTCACCAATGCGGCGGCGTTGCGCAGCGAATGTGTGGTCAGTATCACCGGCAAGGTGCGCCAGCGGCCCGAGGGCACCAACAATTCCAAGATCCCGACCGGCGATGTCGAGGTGGTCGCCGAGCAGCTCGAAGTGTTGAACATGGCTGAGGTCCTGCCGTTTCCTGTCGACGATCCCGAAGTCTCGAGCAAGGTGAACGAGGAACTGCGGCTTCAGCATCGTTACCTGGATCTGCGCCGTCCCGAGATGTCGCGCAACCTGTGCCTGCGTTCCAAGGTCGCCATCACCACGCGCCAATACATGGACGAGCAGGGGTTCCTTGAAGTGGAAACACCGATCCTGTTCAAGTCGACTCCCGAAGGCGCGCGCGAATTCCTGGTGCCGAATCGGCGCGAGCCCGGAACCTTTTACGCGCTGCCGCAATCACCACAGCAGTTCAAGCAGATGCTCATGGTGGCAGGGATGGAACGATACTTCCAGATTGCGCGCTGTTTCCGCGATGAAGATCAGCGCGCCGATCGCCAGTTGGAATTCACGCAACTCGATCTTGAGATGAGCTTCATCGAGCGCGAAGACATTTACGCGCTGATTGAAGGCTACTTGAAACGGGTCTGGAAAACCGCGTTGAACGTGGATATTCCCACGCCATTCAAGCGAATCAGCTTCCAGGAAGCCATGGACCGTTACGGCATCGACAAGCCCGACACTCGATTCGGCATGGAATTGGTCGACTTCACCGAAGCCTTCCGCGCGAGCAGCTTCAAGGTATTCAGCGGCGCGATCGCTAATGGCGGCGTCGTAAAGGCGTTGAACGCGAAAGGAATGGCGGGAGCGACGCAGGGTCAAATCGAGACGATGACCGAATATGCCAAAAGCTTCGGCGCCAAGGGCCTCGCCTACATCAAGGTGGAGAACGGCGAATGGAAATCGCCTATCGTGAAGTTCTTCAACGACGCTGAAAAGCAGGCGCTGATCACAAAGCTGGCGATTGAGGAAGGCGACCTGATTCTTTTTGCGGCAGACCAATGGCTGAATGCCTGCGAGATCCTGGGCAAGATCCGCCTCTATTGCGCAGAGGTTTTGAAAGGGCAGGGAAAGCTCACGATCGATTCGAATCGTTTTGAATTCCTTTGGGTCATCGAGTTTCCGCTGTTGGGTTTCGATCGGGAACAGAATCGTTGGTACTCGAGCCATCATCCCTTCACTGCACCTGTGGCGGATGACATCCCGCTGCTGAAGACTGATCCCAAGAAGGTGCGCGGACAGCATTACGACATCGTGGTGAATGGCGTCGAATTGGGCGGCGGCTCGATTCGGATCCATCAGCCTGACGTGCAGAACACCATTTTCCGGGAGCTCCTGCAGATTCCTGAGGATGTCGTTAAGGCCCGCTTTGGCTACATGCTGGAAGCGTTCAAGTATGGCGCACCGCCGCATGGCGGCATTGCGCTGGGCTTCGATCGGCTCTGCGCGATTCTGTGCAATACGCCGAGCATTCGCGACGTGATTGCGTTCCCAAAGACGGCAAAAGGCACTGACCTGATGACCGACTCGCCGAGCACGGTCGAGCCGAAACAGCTTCGGGAATTGCACATTGATCTGAAGGTGAAGAAGCCTGAAACGCCTGCGGCGTAGCCGAGGAGCGCGGCGTTCACGCCGCTTGGGCTGTGGAAGGCGGGAGTGCGTGGGCAAAATGCCAACGCGTTCGCAGGTTTGGCGTTGAAGCAGACTGAAGCGTGCAGTCTGGGAGCGCGGCGTTTACGCCGTTTGTCGTTTGGATTTTGAATGTTCATCGTTGATACACTGATCCTCATAACGGGCCTGTTGCTGCTGTTCGGAATTGTTTCCAGCAAGCTTTCCACCAGGCTTGGAATGCCCGTTCTTGTGCTGTTCCTGCTTGTTGGCGTGCTCGCCGGCTCCGAAGGCATTGGTGGTATTGAGTTCGAAGACTACAAGCTCGCACATGCCATCGGAACGGTCGCGTTGGCGATGATCCTCTTCGACGGTGGACTGGGAACTTCGGCCGCTGCCATTCGGATCGCGTGGAAGCCATCCATCCTCCTCGCCACAGTCGGCGTCATATTGACCGCGGTGATCACGGGCGTGGCCGCGACCTGGATCCTGGGAGTCAGCCTTCTCGAAGGCATGCTGCTGGGCAGTATTGTTGGTTCGACTGACGCATCCGCGGTGTTTTCCATTCTACGATGGGGCGGAGTCGGTTTGCCGAAGAAGATCGCTTCCGTGCTCGAAGTTGAAAGCGCATCCAACGATCCAATGGCCATTTTCCTGACCGTTGGGTGCATTGAACTGCTGTTGGGGAACGTGGAAATGGGTCCTGGATTGCTCAAGCTGTTCGCGTTACAAATGACAATCGGCGCAATCCTTGGCATCGCGGGTGGCTATGCGGCTGTCTGGACCGTGAACCGGATTGAGCTCGGTGCGGCAGGAATGTATCCCGTCCTCGTGAGCGCCTTCGGCCTGCTGACTTACGGTGCGGCGGTGCAACTGGGCGGCAGCGGGTTCCTTGCGGTCTACCTGGCAGGCGTCATCATTGGCAATAAAAAGCTGATGTTCCAACAGGGCATTCGACGATTCCACGATGCCATTGCCTGGCTCGCGCAGATCATCATGTTCGTTACGCTCGGCTTGCTCTGTTTCCCGAGTCGTTTGCTCGAGGTGAGCGGCAAGGCGGTGTTGATCAGCCTGGTTCTTATTTTCGTTGCGAGGCCTGTCTCCGTGGTGCTTTCGGTCCTGCCGTTTCGATTCAAGTGGAACGAGCTGACGTTTATGTCGTGGGTTGGATTGAAAGGCGCCGTTCCGATTACACTGGCGACGTTCCCGTTGATGTTCGCCACCGGCGAGAGATCACTCCAGGCGCAATTGATCTTCGACGTGGTGTTTTTCATTGTCGTCGTGTCGGCCGTCGTCCAGGGCACGAGCCTGGCCCCGGTTGCAAAATGGCTGGGATTGGAAACGCCGCGCGAACCTGAGCCTCCCGTGAACCTTGAGATCAGTTCGTTGCGCAACGTTGATGGCGAAGTTCTGGATTATGCCATCACCGACGATTCGCGCGCTGCGGGTCGGCAGGTCAAGGATCTCGCGTTGCCCGGCGGAGTGGTCATCGCGCTGATCGCGCGGGGCGAACAAATCATACCGCCCCAGGGGCTCACGCGCATCCATGCAGGCGATCACGTCATCCTCGTATTGCGCCCCGGCACGAAACCGCTCGTGGATCAGGTGTTTGGACGGAATCCCCCTGAACGAGCCTCAGTGCCGTCCACGGCAGAGTTCCCGTTCCGAGGCTCGACGAGGGTTGGGGAACTGGAGGAGTTTTATTCCATCTCGATGGAAGAAGACAATGAAACGACGCTGGACCAACTGATGCGAAAGAAACTTGCGCCTGACGAACCCCAGTTGAATGCCATCGTTGAAATCAGCTCGCTTCGATTTCGGGTCCAACGACTGGCCCCTGATGGGAAGATTGAGTTGGTGGGGATGTCGATCCTGGAATAAACGCGGAGTGCGCCGGTGAGGAGAACGGCTTAGGCGAATGACGCTAATGTTCGCGAATTGAAGAGAGCAACTTCAACCACGAATCACACGAACCACACGAAAAGAGGGCAGCGGAAAATAAATCTAACCGCGGACGAACACGGATTCAGAGACAGCTTCCTCTGCCTTTTCTCTGCTACCTCTGCGTGCTCCTGTTAAAGGTCTTATCTTCGCACTCTTCCCCGTCACGGGCACACTCGGACAACGTTTCAAATTGATTTGCCTTACGCCGCCTTGGCTTTGGCCTGGGCACCGGATCGCACAACCTTGATAGGTTCCGGCGTTTTGTAATGTCGCTTGAGTCCAACCTCGGTCAGCAACTTGGCAGGAACCCGCGAGATGAATTCTGGAAAGCTGCGTTCAACGCGATCGCGAAGGAGCTTCTGTCCGGATTTAGAAGCCCAGAATTCCTCTTCGATTTTCGACAGGGCGATCCCGGCTTCCTCAGGCGAAAGCGTCTCGTGTTTGGCCAGGATCCAAACGAGTTCCTTGTCGCCGGGCATGGCCACGGGGAATGGCGCAAACTTGGGTTTGAATTCCTCTTCCTCGGCCTGGTCCGCAGTGGCGTTGGGATTGACGCGCACTTCGCCTGTGAACTGGGCGCCATCGGTCAGGGCAAGTTCCACGGTCAGCGTCTTTTCTTTCTTGTTCGGACGCACGGTGACGTCGCCATCGCCGAAGGTTTGCGTCAGTTGCCGTTTCACTTCTTCAATGCTCTTCGGTTCGAGATCCGGAATTTCCAAGTGCTGGCAGAACTTCTCGAATGCGGTGACGCGGGCTGTGGCTTTGAGTTCGTTTTCGACGGCGCCGTAGATTTTGTCGGCGAGTTTCGGGTCGTGCGTGGCCTTCGGCAGGACGCGTTTCAGGAGTTCGAGCAACTGGGCTTCGTTAGCTTTTTTAGGTTCTTTTTTCATGCGGCGAAAATGGAACTCCGTTTTATCACGGAAGCAGCAAAGGGCAAGAACTTGAACGGGAACGAAGTGGAAAAAAATTTTGCCCGCCGGCGAACGTCGCGTCGCGATGTTTGTAATCACGTAAGGGCCGCCATCTGCGAGCGAACTGAGCGGGAAAGGGCACTACGCCGCGAGTCGGGAGGATCCGCGCTGATTCATTTGAAGCGCAGCGCGGTAGTTGGGACCACCAAAACGGGAGGGGCCTAGCGGTTGCGGCGCTTCATTGCCATAAAGGCGGCACCGAGGGCACCGAGAGCGAAGATCGAAGGTTCAGGAATCGGGACGAGATAAAGATTCTTGTCGATGCCGATGATGAACGAGTCGCCCGCAGCAATCAGACGGTCCCATTGAAATGCCCAGGTTGCGTCGCCAGTCATCGGACCCGAATTGTCGTTCAGCGTTGTCGGTGCGCCATCGTTAAGCGAGTTGAGGATGGTGGGGAAACTGGAAACCTGACCGTGATTCGCGCCCGATGTCAGGACCGTATCGACCGTTCCGAGATTGGAAGGCTTGAACTGCAAGGCTTCGTTGTAAAAGCCCTGGATGTTCTTTCCGAGCTGCACCGTGTCATTGGCCGATGATCCCGCCAGGTCGAAGTCCGCGTACTGGAAGAAATGAAAATCGAGTGCTGACCCGGAAAGGTTGGTGATCTTGACCTGCTCGGAAACACTGGAGACGCCGCTGCCCGATGAACCACCCACGAGCGAGTAGCTCGTCTCGATGCTGAACATGGCGTTGCCATACAGCACATTCAGTGTGTTCGCGGTCGGCTGTGACTGGCTGATCAACGGGAGCGTGCTCAGCGCGCTTTCGCCACCAACGCTGCCCACGCGAAGGTAAAAGCTTTGCAATACCAGCTGGCTCACGCCGTCGACGAGCCACGTGGTCATCAATTGATCGCTCGTGGGATTGATGACAAGGGAGCTGTTGCTATCAGTGAGCTTTGCCGGCGCCGCAAGCGCAGGAGAAGGCGCAGCGAGAACCAGCGCGGAAACGGCGGCCAGGCAAGCCTGACTCTTTACCCCAAAACGAGTGCGTTGCGTGTTTTTCATTCTTCTCCTGTGTGTTGTGAAGGGTTGTCCTCCTTTTGGGCAAAGCTGTCAAGGGATTAGTCAGAAAAACTTCGGGGGAATTGTCCGTATTTTCCGAGGAGAAACGGCTCAGGTGGGGTGAGTTCCCCGTTCGCATCCCTGCACCCGCTTTTTTTGGGGTGCCAAAGTTCACGGGAAACCAATGTTTGGGACAGCTCGTCTCAAATTTCATGCTGAAGCCGATTGCCGCTGCCGCTTGGGACGTTCGCAAGGCAGCGCACCTGCTGAATCGCGCGGGGTTCGGCGGAAAGCCTGTGGAAGTTGCGCGATTCACCGAACTCGGCGCTTCCGCCGCTGTTGAGGAGCTGGTTGATTTCCAGCGGATTCCGGATCCCACGGCGGATCCCGAATGGGCAAAGCCTGATCCCGAACGCATTCAACGTCTGGCCGACTTGCGCAAGGCTCCTGAACCTGAACGTCGTGAACTCCAAAGGCAGGAACAGCGATTGCAACGGGAACGGCTTTTGGAATTGCGCCTGTGGTGGCTGAATCGCATGGCTTTTGGCCCGCGGCCGCTGCAGGAGAAGCTGACCCTCTTCTGGCATGGGCATTTCGCAACGAGCTTCGAGAAGGTGCGCGATGCCTACTACATGTGGCGCCAAAATGAGCTTTTCCGCCGAATTGCCGTCGGCAACTGGCGCGACATTCTTGTCGAGGTCGGAACCGATCCCGCCATGTTGATCTGGCTCGACCAGGGACAAAGCCGCAAGGAAAAGCCGAATGAGAACTTCGCACGTGAAGTGATGGAGTTATTTGCGCTCGGCGAAGGTCATTACACGGAAAAGGACGTTGCTGAGGCGGCCCGCGCCTTCACGGGTTGGACACTTGATCGGGCAGCGCAGCGGTTCGTCACCCGCCCACGATGGCACGACGAGGGCGAGAAAGTCATTCTGGGGAAAACTGGCAACTTCACTGGCGAGGACGTTATTGAAATCATCGTGAATCGCCCTGAAGCCGCCACCTTCATCACGGGAAGACTGTGGCAGTTTTTCACGGGCGAATTTCCCGCCCCTGCTCTCAATGCGGCGTTGGCTGCCGAGTTCCGACGCTGCGACAAGATGGTCGGGGCGTTCCTGCGAACGATGTTCCTTTGCGAAGAGTTCTACGCGCAAGCTGTCATCGGTAATCAGGTGAAGAGTCCTGTTCAATGGCTGGTTGGAAGCGTGCGGCTCCTCGAGCGGCAAATGCCAACGCCCCGATTCTGTTTGGATTTGTTGCGTTCGCTCGGACAGGAACTTTTCGCTCCGCCGAATGTAAAAGGCTGGGACGGCGGCACGAGTTGGATCAGCACGAACACCCTTATGGCGAGATACACCGCTGTTCCGGTTTTGGTCGATGGCGAAGCGCCACCGCAGCCCCGCCGTGAAGGAAATCCCGATCGCCCCCAGCGACGCCAGCGGCCAGCGCTCAAGGGCGGCATCGATCCGATGCTTCTTTTTTCATCGGCCGAGCGCGCGGACAAACGGGTGTTCCTGGACGCGCTGCAACAACGCCTGCTTCAAGGTCAACTTCGCGGAAAGGCTGCGGAACAACTTCGGGAATATGTGGAATCGGCGGCAAGCCTCGACCCTGAAACGATCAAGGGGGCAATCCGTTTGGTGTTGGGCACAACCGACTATCAATTGAGCTGACATGAAAAAGATCACCTTGCAAACCCGGCGTGAATTCTTGCGAGGAACGCTGCTCACGAGTGCGCTGTCGTGGACTGTTCCCGCGTTCCTCGCCAATACGTTTTCATCGATCCAGGCTGACGCCGCGGATCGGACGACGCAGGTCATCACAGGACGCGATGGTTCAATCCTGGTCGTGCTGCAAATGGCTGGCGGTAACGACGGGTTGAACACCGTGATTCCTATCGGTAATGAATTTTACGAGGAGGCTCGGCCGCGGCTGCGAATCGACCCAAGCCAATCGCTGAAGTTGAACGACGGTTTTGGATTCCATCCTGCGCTGAGAGGACTCAAGGAGTTGTTTGATGCTGGACAGTTGGGAGTCATCCACGGCGTCGGGTATCCAAACCCGAATCGATCCCATTTTCGATCCACGGAAATTTGGCAGACTGCGAGCGACTCCGAACGGTTTGAGAAACACGGCTGGATCGGGCGCTATTTTGATCATGCGTGCGGTGGTGCAGAACCCACCATCGGGGTGAACGTCGGCCGGCAGGTGCCGCAGGCATTTGCGGCGCGCACGCCGAAGGGTGTCAGCCTCGACAACCCGCGCAATTACCGCGTGCCGGATTT
>DASPIL010000032.1 GCA_035629175.1 Verrucomicrobiia bacterium
CGTCCGTGCCGGACTGCCACATACATCGTTGCGTCGCGACCCCAATCTCCGTGCCGCTCAGCCCAATGCCTCCATGCGTCGCCTTTGATCTTTTCGGCAGCGGCCACAATCTGCTTCCAACTCATTCGAGGTTTTATGCTCCTCACCGGCGTCTGCTCGTCCTCGTCGACCTTTCGACCCGACAGCAATGACTGTGCATACGCCGCGGATTCAGACACAGCGTGCGTTGGAGGTTCAGGAGATGGAAACTGGAAGGTTGCTCAAAGATGAGTACATTCCTTACAACCCAAAAACCAGTCGAGAAAACGCCTGCAAGGCCTTTAATTGAAACGGAATTGTGCGCATCTCATTCCGCTCCAAATCGTTGTCTCTGCGACACGAGACAGAGATGAAGACATCTCCACCGTGGTGTTGGTTCCGCCGTGGATCAAGCGTCCTGTTCGAACCAACCCGCGGGCATTGCCGCCTCACTCCTCGGTCCATACCGCGAAATGATGCGCAGCTTGATCTCCCGCGCTCGTGAAGTCTCCGACCGCATAAAGCCGATTGCCCGAGGCTGCGAGGGATACGTGTGTCACCCCTTGCGAATTCCAGAGGCCTGACCCGAGCGGCTCCCACGTTCCGTTCTGCCATTTTGCCACATGACGAGCCGGGATTCCGCCAATGGAAGTGAATGTACCGCCCACGTAGAGTCGCCCGCCGGCCCGGGCCAACGAAGTCACGCGATCCGTTTGCGAGGCGAACGCGCTTCCCGGGGACGACCACTGCAGCCCGTCCCATCTGGCAAGGTTTGTCATCGCCACGCCATTCACCGCAGTGAAGTCGCCGGCGACGATCAACGCCCCCTCGTGCACGATCATTGCAGAAATGGATGGTGGCGTTCCAAAGGGGAACGGCATGGTGCCACTTCTCGAGAACGAACCGGGCAACGTTGTCCAGGCCGTCCCGTTCCATCTGAAAATCGTCGTGCCCAATGCGATGTACAATTCGTCTCCATTGGCTGCCGCGCAGGAATACCCTGAAATAATCACATTGGGCGGAGTGGGAACGAGTGGGACAGTGCTCCACTGAAGGCCATTCCACTTCACAATGTCGCTCACCTGCGCAATGAATGAGGATCGGAGGAGCACATACAGCGTGGTCTCGTCGCTTGCAAGGACGGATGCGGGCGGGCCGGCGAAGGATCCGCTCCCGATCGAGAGCCATTGCTGACCGTCCCAGCGTCCGATGTCACTCCAGCCACCGTTCCACGGCACCTGCATTCCGGGAATCTGGATTTGCCCCGAGACAAACAAATCCCCGTTAACGACGGCTGCCTGTATGGGGCTGTTCACGACCATACCGTTCCCGAGCGAGCGCCATTCCTGTCCCGTCCAGTGCACCGCGTTCGAAATGCCCAGCGTGCCCGCGCGCTGAAGGTTGCCCACCACGTAAGCACCTGCTGGCGAAGCCCCGACGATAGCGGACTGAGGATCGCCAGCCAATCCGTTCGGTACTGCCGAGCCGAGCGGCGACCAACTTGCACCATTCCAGCTTGCAACATTGCCGGCGGGAATGGCGGCAATGGATTCGAATGTGCCGCCGGCGTGCATCTGTCGCCTGAACACGGCTATGTCAAAAACGATTGCTTCACTCTGCACATCGATCGAGTTCCACGCTGGCGAGCCGGGCTGAGCCGCTCGGCCGGTAAGACGCGAGAGCAACCAGAGGACAAGATTGTTTGTGCTGCTCGCGGAGTAACGGGAGGTAGGCGGCAATCCTGCGTAAGCGATTCGGGAAGCGGGACGTTGGTTGACGTGATTGAACTCTCCTGCGGCATAAAGATTCGTGCCGAACCTCGAGAGTCGATAGACGGTGTTGTCAAAGGAGGGGCCTTCTACCCACACCTTGCCCGTCCAGATCGCTGAGTTGCGGACGTCCACGAATCCGACCTCGCTAGTGTCGATTACAAAGGGTGGAAGCCAATCAGAGAAGTGTCCGTTGAAATCGGAGTGGAAAGGACCCCTGGCGGACGGCGGTTCCGTCACGGGAAACGGGGGCAGCGGCGGGAACGGCGGGTTCTGGGGCGCCACGTTCGAACCTCCTGCACGGGTAAAATACCCGGCCGCAAAGACTCGATTGTCGATTGTGACCAGCGAGTACACTGCGGCGGGTTTGGTGTTCTGGGGAAACCCAAAGGTCGGAGCACGCAAACCGTTCTCCAGTCGATCCCACTGGCCGCGCTTCCAGCGGGCAATGTTCTGCGCGGAAGCCGTCCCGGCGCGATCGAATCGCCCGCCTGCGTAGAGCTCGGGACCGCGTCGGGCGAGGGTATAAACCGCTGCATTGTTCGGATTGCCGAATCCGTCAGTAATCCCAGTGGCCAGAGCGGACCATTTGCGCCCGTTCCACACCGCGATATTTGCAGCGGCCACTTCGCCCGCATGATCAAAACCTCCCGCCGCGTACAGCTTGTTGCCATCGACGGCCAGCGCAAGCACCGCGGACGCACCGATGATGCTGTTTGGGGCGCCGCTCAATCCCGATCCAATCGCTGCCCATGCGCGGCCATTCCAGCGCGCGATGTTCGTTGCGGCCGTGTTACCAGCCTGCGTGAAGCTGCCTCCGACGATCAGGTTGCCCCCGCGGACCAGCAGGGCGTACACAGGACCGTTCAGTCCTGCGCCGACGGCGTGCCATTTCTTTCCGTCCCAGCGGGCCAGGTAAGCTGCGTTGGTCCCTTCGGCAGAAGTGAATTCGCCACCCGCGAAAAGATCGTTCCCGCGAGTGGCGAGTGCGAGAACGGCCCCGTTCAGGCCTGGGGGCGGCATGAAGCGCGAGTCCCAGCCGAGCGGGCTCGTCTGTTCCGGTTTGATAAAGTTCGCGGTGAGGTTCAGGTCCCGGTCAATAAACAAGTTCAGCGATTTCGCGGTCGAAAAGACCTCCCCGTTTTCAGTCCAGTTGGAGAATACAAATCCGGGGTTTGGCGCGGCATTCAGATCAACGCGCGCGCCCCAGGGGACGATTCCGCCGCCGCTGATGCGGCCTCCGTCCGCAGGCGCAATTTGGAGGGTAATGTGGTAAGGACCGGGAGTTGGGTCTGGATCCGGGACTTCAATGACGGCGGCTTGGGCGAAAACGGCGCTGACCAGGAGCGCTACGATTGCGGGCGAGTGGTTCATGGGCTGGTTCGGGTTTTCTATTCCTTGTGAGGCGCCTGAGCGCGCAGGGCGGAGCATAGGAACCCGGGTGCCGAAACGCAAGCCGGCAAAACGGCCCGACTGACCCGCCGCAATCAATGCGCGACAATAGAATTGCGTGATGGAAGTGAAGTTTGCTCTCCTGCCGCAGCAATGCTCGCTCGTGGATTTATTCGTTACTGGCTGCCAGTTCTCGTCTGGATGTTCGTCATCTTTTCCGCTTCCGGAGACCGGCAGTCATCCAACCGTTCGTCCCGCATCATCGGCCCATTCTTGCAATGGTTCTTTCCAGGAATCCCTGACGAAAACTTGAACCGCGTGGTGACCATCGCACGCAAATGCGCGCATCTTACGGAGTATGCGATTCTCGCGTGGCTCGTATGGAGGGCAAACGCACGCAGGAGTCGCCAATGGGGTCGCATCTAGAAAGTTGACAATTAAATCTGGAGCTTGGAGACAAACCGATCACGCCCCCGCAACATCTAAACTCAACGGACTCGCCATGCCCGCATCTCACCCAAGAGACCCTATTTGTCAACTCTTTAGACGCGACCCCATTGCATTCCGCGTGTAAACGCGCAATGGGGTCGCATCTAAAACGTTGACAATTGCTTCTGAAGCTTCGCAACAAACCTCTGGCGCTCCGGGTCAGTCGCCAATAAAACTCCAAATCGCTTCACACCTTGTGCAGCCGCTTGATACTTCACACCGACT